>JAFXMJ010000451.1 GCA_017530465.1 Bacteroidales bacterium | reverse complement strand
GTATATGGCGGCGTTTTGTTTGCTTTACCTCCGACACAAGGACGGCGCAATTTGGAAGGCCCTCGCCTACCCCGGACGTATGGCGTTGTCGTGCTACATAATGCAATCTGTGATTGGGATTTTACTGTTTTACGGCATCGGATTTGGGTACGGCACGAGCGTTGGACTTACAATGACAGAAGCAATTGCGGTGGCAGTGTTCGGCGTCGAAGTGGCGTGCTGCGCGCTGTGGCTGAGGTGGTTCAACTTCGGCGTGTTGGAATGGATTTGGCGGATGCTGACGTATGGGAAGTGGATGAGGATGCGGAAAGAGTGAAAAAAAATTTGCACATCTCAAAATCTTTTTGTTACTTCGTACCGTTAATAAAACAACAAAGATATGGAACAAGAAAAGACCGTCTTTGAAATGGTTTTCTCCGAGGAGGCTAATGATTTCTTGAACCAACAGCCAATAAAGGTTCAAGACAAAATTATGTACAACATCCGCAAAATTCAAAAAGGAGAAAAAGACAGTGAACTATTCAAAAAGTTGGAAGGCACGGAAATTTGGGAGTTCCGCACTCTTTACAACAATATAGCATACAGACTGTTTGCATTTTGGGATACGGAAACAAACACTTTGGTAATTGCGACACACGGCATTATCAAAAAAACACAAAAAACTCCTACCAAGGAAATAGCCAAGGCAGAGAAGATTAGGAAAATGTATTTTGAACAAAAAAGGAAAAAGAAATGAAACAGATTGGAGATATGAAGTTTTACGACTTTGAGGAGATTCTCGAAGAACATTATGGACCTATCGGTACACCGAAGCGCGACGAGTTTGAAAGCCGCGTCGATGAGTCTGTCCGTGCATACAAATTGGGCGAGGCGATCAAAAAGGCTCGTATGTCGCAAAACCTCACACAAGCGCAACTCGGCGAAAAAGTCGGCGTGAAAGGTGCACAGATTTCAAAAGTCGAAAAAGGACGGTGTATGTCTCTGACAACAATTGCACGAATTTTCAGAGCAATGAGCATTCCGCTGACAATTGAAATCGGCAACATTGACAAGTTGGCGTTGTGGTAAATATACTGTTTTGGGTGGATTGAGAACAACTCACACTGTTACAGCATCGGCGACCTATTGCAGGCCGCCTTTTTTTAAGCCAACTACTCCCCATCATTCGCAACCACGAACCACCTTTCTTCGCCGTTACGTTTTCTGTACCAACAAGTTATAATTACTGCGAGGAGCAAAGTCAGGACTCGTCCCGTATTTGCAGCGATATTGCCGACAGAATTATCAACACCGTCAATTGGCAACATTCCCCACACCGTGTTCATAAAAATGTGCAAAAACATTGGCACGTACAAATTGTACTTCCAAGCCGTATAAAGCCACGAGAAAAAGATGCTACCAAATGCCGTAACGCCAAATACCATCAGACATCCTAAAAAATCGTCAGCCTGATAAAAATGTCCAACGCTGAAAATCACCGCCGTAGGCAGAGCCGCCGTCCAAAAACCCCAGTTGCAAAATCTGAACAACATTCCAAACATAAAGCCCCTATACACGGCTTCTTCAACAACTCCTGCCGTAAATGCTTTTGCGATAAAAGTGTCAAAAGAATACTCAAACCGTCCGAAAACAACGCCGCACAACAACATCGGCAATACACACACCAGGCTAAAAATCAACGCTTTAACTATCCCTTCTGACAATCCCCACGCTTTCAGAACGTTTTGTTTGCCGCTGATTATCCATATTGCCGGAACGAGTATTATGCAGCCTAATAAAAATTTGCACAATTTAAACCAAGTTTCCGAACAATTAACCAAGTCTAAAACATATCCCGTAACAGTAATTGCGTCGCCGTCGGCTAATGGAATAAAAGCCAACATTGTCAAGCAATAGTACAGCACAAAAATAAAAAGTGCCAAAACAGATTTTGTCAAATTAGATTTGTCGAGGTATATTAGATGTTTCATATTATTGAATATTTTGATTATTAACTACTTATCCTTCACACAGCCGTCCCTTCTCGAAAAATCCTCTTGTCCTCCACACGTACAACGCCAAGCCAATGACGTGCGCCGCCGAAACTGTCCAGAACGCCGCACGGTAACTTACGAGTTCGGCAATAACGCCGCCCACAAGCACGCCGACGCCAAGCCCCGCGTCCCAAGACACGAAAATGGAACTGTTGGCGGTGCCGCGCTGATTGCTCGTCGCCATCTGAACCATCATATTTTGAAAGGCGGGCCACATGTGCCCGTTGCCAAGTCCTATAAACAAAGCCGAAAGGTAGTATCCATATTCATTTTTGACGGCTACAAACACCGTGTAACCTATCGTGGACAAGATGATGCCCTCCAATGCGTTTTTGGAAAGTTTGCCCTCGCGCAACGACTTTCTGCCCTGCAACCGCGACGCCACAAGCCCTACCGACAAGACCATAAAATACATTCCCGTGCCGCCGGTGATGCCAAGTTCGTCGCGTCCGTATATCGCAAGATAATTGCTCAATACACCGAAACAAAACCCGAAAAACAGCATATTGACCGCCAACAGCCAACCACGCACAAGGAAAAAACGGTCGAGGGAAAGTTTTTGTTTGTTTTTTACCAATTCGCGATCGCGAAGCGTTACGGTGCTGTCTATAATGAGACCAACCAGCGCAATCGCAAATGCAATCCAAAACAAAAGCATAAAATTGTTGGTCTGATTATACACAAACAGACCCACCGACGGAGCCACAGCCATTGCAATATTGTTGCTAAGTCCATACAATCCAATACCTTCCGTGCGGCGCGAAGGAGCCAATACATCGAT
>JAFXMJ010000450.1 GCA_017530465.1 Bacteroidales bacterium | reverse complement strand
CATAATTGTGTCAACATAAATTATGGTTTATATTATGACGCAAATATATAAATTATATTTTATGTTGACAAAAAATTTTTTACCATACAATCCTCCCCTATTCCCCCGTCGCGCACCTGTATTCCGTTTCGCTGATTTTTAATTGCGAGAAGGCTTCGGTGTAGCCGTCAAGGGCTTGTTGGTAAAGGAGTTGCGCTTCCAAAAGGTCTGACATTTTGGTGGTGCCGGCGTTGTAATTGTTGCGGACAATGCGGAGGTTTTCTTCCGACTGCTCGATGCTGCGGCGGGCGATGAGAAGTTGCTGCTGAGACTCCGTAACGCCGTTCCAAGCCTTTTGCATACGGATTTTTAGCATTTGAGAATTGTCATCTAATTGATCCTGAGCCTTTTGACGCGCAATTTCGGCACGTTTGACGGCGTGAGAGCCGCCCCACCAATCTGAAATCGGAACGCTCACCGTGGCAAAAACCATCCCGAATGTCTGATTTTTGTCCATCAAATTGTGATAATTGAGACCCGCACCGACAGCCGCAGAAGGCAGATTTTTGCCCAATTCCATCTTCTTTTGAAGCGCGGCGGCCTCCACTTGTTTTTCAAGAAGTTGGTATTCGGCGCTGGAATTTAGGGCGGCGGTTTGGTCTTTCATAACTAATTCTGATTCAGCAATATCCGCGTATGTTACCGAAAAAGTTGTGTCGCTGAGATTGCAATATTGCGCCAAAATCAATTTCAGGAGCGAAATACCGTTTTTGAGTTTAATGCGCTGACAGTCAATGTCGTTCCTGCGAAGTTGAACCTGCAACAAATCGTTTCTCATTGCAACGCCCGCCCTGACGGCAACGTCAACATCCTTGTAAATGCCCGACAGCAACGAATCCACCGCGTCAAGGGTTTTCTCTTTTTCTTGCAACGAAACCAACTGCCAAAAATATTGGTCGGTAGTTGTAATTATCTCGTTTTCAGATAGTTTCAATTGCAAATCGGCAGCCTCTTCTCCGATTTTGGCAAGACGGTTGCCGTTGACAATCTGTCCGCCCGCAAAAACCGGCTGAACCGCTGTTACAGAGCCAATTACGCCGTCTTTCATCATTCCAAAAGTTACAGGATTGCCAAGGGCGGCGAGGGTTTCGGGCGGAAAACTCTGCGCCAAACTTGCGCCCAACTCCTGCGGAATCACTTCCGACGGATTGATTTCCATTTCCGCCATATCTTTGTTGGCGTTGAACCACAATCCCGTCGCGCTCACCGACGGAAAATATTTTGTAAACGCCTCTTTGCGCCGATGCCGCGCAGCCTCCGCATCAAGCCTCGACGACGAAATTTTCACGTTGCCTGCCACAGCCGAATCCAGCAACTGTTGCAACGTGTAAACGGTCTGACAATCAGCATTTTCGGCAGTCATCACAACCGAAATAATTATCATCAAAAACAGTATCTTTTTCATTTTAAATTAAATTTTAAACACCGAATTAAACAAATAAAACAAAAAGTCTATGACATATTTTTTTAAAAAACAAATGCCACAAGCGGCTGCAAATTTAACAAATACAACCTTCGGAAACTTTATTAGTTAAATTCGTAAAATTCAAATTAACTTGTTTAATTTAAATTTATTTGTAATCATCATTGTTTCGTTTTATTCGTTTAATTCGGTGATTATTATTCATTGTTAATTGTTCATTGTCAATTATTTACTAACCTTCCAATACACCACGGGCAGCATTGTTACCACCATAATCAGCGAGCCGATGCCTCCGGCGAAAATCGTTACGCCCACCGGCATCCAAAACGACGACTGCGCAATTATCATCGGAATGACGCCCACAGCCGTTGTTGCCGTCGTGAGGAAAATCGGAACCATACGCCTTTTGCCCGCGTCGTATGCCGCGCTGCGCAGACTCGCGCCCGTGGCGGCAATGGTGTCGGCGTGTTCAAAAATCAGGATTTCGTTGCGCATAATCATACCCATCAGCGTTATGAGTCCGAAAATTGACGTCAAGCCTAACGCCCTGTCCATCAGTCCCAAACCTATCAACGCGCCCGGAATCATCAGCCCCAACGCCGAGATACAAATCGTCGTTATCCTAAACCTCTTGAAATTGAACAAAATGAAGAAATACACAATCACCATCGCGATTGCAATGCCGCCAAAAATCTGCGGCAAAGCCTCGTCGCCGTATTCGAGTTCGCCGCCGGTTTCGCAGGTAACGCCCTGAGGCAGAGAGATTTCCGTTTTCATAATTTGGTCGATGCGTTTTTCGACCGGCGAAGTGTAAACGTCCGGTGCAAACTGCGCCATTACCGTCAGACAACGCCCGCCGCTGCGATGCACAATGCGCCCCTGACTCCACAACGGCTCAACTTTTGCAATCTGACGCAGCGGAATTGTGGAACTTGACGAGCCTAACTGCTGCGATGTCAGCGACATAGCGGACGAAACGCCGATGTTTTCAATGTCGGAAAATTCGAGCGGCGTACTGTCGCAAATCGTGATGCCGACTTCATAATCGCCCTCCCAAATGCTTCCGGCGTTGATTTCGCCCGTTGCGGAATTGAGCGCGAGAGCCGTAGTAGCGCGTGAAAAGCCCAATTGTGAAGCCGCCGCCGGGTCGAGCCTGACATTTACGAGCGGATACGGCTCCAAAAAAT
>JAFXMJ010000449.1 GCA_017530465.1 Bacteroidales bacterium | reverse complement strand
CGAGGATTATGCGGCCAAATGGTTGAGTACGCCATATGTCGGAAAGGCAGTTAATGACCAACTGCCGTTTTTCGAAACAAATAAAAAAGAAAGAGTGAGATCAAAGTCGGAATTGAACATTGCAAACGCACTTTTTGCGAGAAACATTCCGTACAAATATGAGCGTCCGATGCAATTGAATAACGGAAATATCATACATCCGGATTTTACGGTGCTGAATGTGAAGACAAGAAAAGAAATCTTCTGGGAACACAGGGGAATGATGGATGACAGGCAGTATGCCACGCAATCGGTATCAAGGCTGAAAGAAATGATGAAAAACGGCATATTTTTGGGCGACAATCTCATTATTACAGAGGAGACTTCCGCAAATCCGCTGGGTACGAATGAAATAGAGGTGATAATCGAAAAGTATTTCGGTTAGAAATAGAAAAAAGAAATCTTTTCGAGGCAGCTTTATCCAGAGAAAAAATTGCTTGACATCCCAAAAAAGCCGTGGTAAAATCGAACAGCTTATGGAAGCAAGCGATTTTTTTTTGTTGGAAAAAAGGCGTTTCCGACAAAAAGGGTCTCGAAACCAAGATAGAGGATCTCTCCAACGAAAATGTCAATCTGACTACCGAAGTCAAGGATCTCAATACTCAGATGGCGCAGATTACAGGCTCTGTAAAGGTAATTCAACCCAAAGAGCGCAAGGCCAAGCGCATCGAAAAACTCGACATCGTATATACCCTCAATGGCAACGACAAGGCATACACCGGCGACGTCGCGGTATATTTCAGGATAATCGACCCCAATGGCAAGGTGATAGAGCCGTCGGGCGATTTCAAATTTGAAGGCGCAAGCATTGCCTACACTATGAAAGACAATGTGGAATACGACCGCTCCACCGTGCGCCGTCAGCTCACGTGGAAAAAGACAGCCACAACGCTCACTCCGGGCACTTACACCGTGGATTTCTTCATTGACGGACACAAAGGCACGAGCGACACATTCACCCTCGACAAATAATTCCAACCGACCACCCAAATGACAGATTTCGAACAATTAAAACAGCAGATAGAACAGTATGTACGCACGGGTATGACCGAATCCAAGCGCCAGCAGCTGATAAGTCAGGCGGGGCGCATCGGCATCAATCCGGGTCAGCTCGTGATGCTCATCAAGAACGCCGAACTCGAACTGAAATTTGCCACGGGTGTCTCAAATAACGATTATCCCACAGACCTCGGTTCGGGTTTTATGATGGAGCCAGAATCGCCGGGTTCGGGTTTTATCGTGGAGAACGACCCTTACGCGCCGAAGGACAGCGAAGGCACTCAGGCTCTCGTTGCCGAAGATGCACCCGCGCCCACATCTACTCCCGACGCAAGCGAATTTACCGAAATCAAAAAACTCGACGAACAGGGCGCGATGAGCGACGTTTACAGCGCGTTGCACCTCGGTCGCCGCAAGGTAATCATCAAGCGCATCAAGCCCCAATATAGATACAATAGTCAGTACATCGACCTCTTTTACAAGGAGTTTGATACAGGATACAGCCTCGAAAATCCGGGCGTGGTGCATTTTTACGGCAAGGGCGAGGACGCCGAAGGCCCGTATTATTATATGGAATACGTGGACGGCCGCACCCTGCACGATTTCATCCACGTGGAGCAAAACACCAAGGAGGACATCATCAACAAAATCGTGTTGCAGCTCCTCGACGCATTGAAATATATGCACCAGAAGCAGGTGTTCCACCGCGACCTCAAACCCGAAAACATAATGCTCACCTACAAGGGCAACAATGTGAAAATCATCGACTTCGGTCTTGCCGCAGCTGATTCGCTTGTTGACAACCTTGCCAAGGCTGGCACACCCAAATACGCCGCGCCGGAGCTGATGAACCGCGCCACCGACGCAGACCAACGCTCCGACATCTACGCTCTCGGCGTCATCATCATAGAGATGTTTACGCAGCATCCCGACCGCCGCTACCTCAGCCAGATGCAGTCGGAAAAATACAGGCAGGTGGCTGACAAATGCACTATGCTCAATCCCAACGACCGTTATCAGTCGTGCGACGAGATATTGCGCGTGCTGCTTGCTGCCGGCAATTCCAACCCGATGCCGCCGTGGCTCGAAGCCAAAATCAAGGAATACGCCGCCGACGGTGTCATCACCCGCAACGAACGCGCCGTACTTGACAAGGAGATAGCGAAAGCGGGTGTGGATCGCAACCTCGCAGAAGCAATTATATCCGACGAAATCGAAAAAGCCATTTCCCGTAAGCGCAAGGAGGAGCTCGACCGCCGCAACCGTTTGGCGAAAACTTCCGCCACAACGCTCGAAGACGAAGGCGGCGGAGGCAAGTTTATCAAGATTTTGATTATATTGATAATCTTGGCTGCATTGGGCACTGTGGCGTATATGCGTTACAACAGCGGACAGTGGCCCTGGGGCGGCAATTCATCTACGCAGACCGAAAGTCAGCAGGATGTTTACCCGCGTGGGGCGATTATTTACACCAATGGCAGCGGCGTCAACCTCCGCGAAGGTGCTTCTCTTGGCAGCAAAATCATCATATCGCTTCCCAAAAACACTTGTTTGGAGGTGATTGTGCGCGACCAAAATGATGTATATAAGGATTGGGTACACGTGAAGGTAATGGACGGTCAATATAAGGGCAAATCTGGTTTCATCAGCAAACAATATTTGACCACCGTGCCCCCTGTCAAAAAATAAAAACGCAAATATTATGTTATCAACGATAAAAAAGGCATTTGCCGGCGGTTCCAATAGCGGCAGCAATCTGCCGCAGACCGAGAGCAGCTCCATCCAGGGACGCAAGCCGAGCCAGGAAGACAGTTTCCTCATCACTGATGTACGCCACGGGATGAGGCTCGTGTTTGTTGCCGACGGCGTGGGTGGACACGGACACGGCGACTTCGCGAGCAAGACCGTCGTCGATCATTTTCTCGACGCCTTCAATTCCATCGATGTCGATACCGACCCAATTGCCTTCCTGAATACCACGGTGATTCAAGCCGCTCGCAAGGTGCTCGACAAGAGCCTCGAAGACCCTGCGTATATGAATTGCGGCACCACGATTTCGGGATTTCTCGTTGTTGGCGACGATTATTATACCATCAATATCGGCGACAGCCGCGTCTATCTGTGGAGCGAAGACTGCCTGAGCCGCGAGACCCACGACCATTCTATTGTTCAGAGGCTTCTCGACCGTGGCGAAATCACCGAAGACGAGGCGTTCCACCATCCGCAGCGCAATATGATGACTTCTGCCATTGGTCAGGATTTGAGCCTGATGGTAGTGGACGTGGGCAAGGCAAAGCGTTTCAAGCACGGCGACATCCTGTTTGCATTCTCCGACGGTGTGCACGACGCATTGACCGACAATCAGATTTTCAGTATGATTTCGAGTTACAAGGACACCCCCGACCTCGCCGACCGTCTTGTGAAGGCGGCATACAACGCCGGCGGCAAGGACAATATCACCGCCGTTGTTTACAGATATTTTGATTAGAATTGCACTAAAAAGACATACATACGGAAATGGACAATATACTTGCACTTTTTGTCTGCGACAATTACATACAGGCCGCCATCCTCAGTGGCGACGGCACTTGCAAGCCGCTGCCGAGCGACAGGGACGGCGGGCGTTATTACTTGTATTTCAAGCAAAACGGCGCGGGCGGCTACGACTACGGATTCCAATACCTGATGCCTTACCGCAACGGCGAGGCTGGGGCGGAGGGCGATGTCTTGCAACGCATCGGCGAAGGGCGGCGCGACCTCGAACTCGCTCTCTATGCCGTCACATCCGCCATTGCCGCCAAGACCACGGGCGTATCACGTTGCGTGGCATCTTTTAGCGACAACGTGGACGAACCGGCGCGTGCGGCAGTAGGGGAGAGCTTAGTGCGCAGTGGACTGCAAATTTCCACACGCGAGCCGTTGCCCTCGGTAGTTGCCAGGCATTTTGCCAAGAGCCGTGGTATGCTCTGCAACAATCGCAAGATGGCTGTTGTGGAGACCCTCGGCAACGACCTCAATATGTATATCGTTAATATCAATGGCAATACTTGCGACGTGCTTGCCAAGCGCAATGCGGAAGGCCTCGGCGTCGATCCGCTTGCAAGGGCGATAGCGCAGAAGATTGTCAATACCGTCAATGTCAACGCCCACATCATCGCCCCGACCGATAGCAAGGCACTCTCGGCGGAGATTCTGAGGCATTACAGCCTTTCGGAAAAGGTGGTTGCATATTTCGACAAAAATCCCAACAAGGACACCATAAAACTCACCACCAATTTTGCCTGCGCACCCACCCAAAAATATCCTGTGGGACTTTCGCGTGAGGAACTCTACGCCGACGCCGCCAATTTTGCAAGGCAGTATTCGGCTCTGTTTTCCAACGATTTGCTCGCAGCCAATGGCTGCCGCGTCATCGATTTGGAGACGATAATCCTCGTTGGCAACACATTGGAAAATCCGTCGGTCTTGAAAGGTTTTCAGGAAATCGGCGGCACCAAGGTAGTCAATTTCCACGGCGATTTTATGGCATTTATGGACGGAATGATTGCTGCCCCCGCTGCTCCTGCCGCCGTCACCAATAATGCTGCGCCAGCCGAGGACAGCGAAGGCACGATGTTCCAGATGGCAAACAATGCACCATCCAAGCCCGAGCCTTCCAAGCCGCCTGTAACGCCTCCTACACAGCCTGTTGCACCGCCTCAGCCGCAATATCAGCAGGTGATGCAGTTGGATGTCAACACCCTGAAAAACGGCGCGTTGATACATCTCGACACTTTTGATTCTACACCGGGCAAGGGCGCGGCGTTCCAGGAATTGGAGTATCAAGGCGGTGGCATATTCTTGGTGATTGGTAGTTCGCGTTCATTGGCGCCGGGCGACATTGCCAAGCCGCTCGTATCATCGTGGAAACCCGGTATGCAACTTGATTTTATGATTACCCGCGACGGCAAGAGCATCGGCAAATTCCGTACTCGTCCTGTCGTAAAGATTTCGATAAAATAACAATCGATGGAAAAGCTTTGGGAAGTCAATAATGATAGTTTTACCGACGAACAGATAGCGTGTTTGCAGTCCCAACTCAATAGGTATTGCAATTTTACAATCACGCGGATGCTTGCACGGCGTCTGGCAATTGATATAGACAAATTGCAAAATCCAGCAACTACGGAATCCGAGTTGGAAAGGGTGAGGCTGTTTTTGCGTCCGTCGCTCACGATGCTCCACGACCCATTCCTGTACCGCGATATGGACAAGGCTATCGACCGTCTCTGCGACGCAATCGAACACGGCGAAAAAATCCTCGTCTATGGCGATTACGATGTGGACGGCACTACGTCGGTGGCGTTGGTGTATTCTTTCCTGAGCAAATATTGTACTCACAATATCGATTATTATGTACCCGACAGATATTCTGAGGGTTATGGCGTGTCGTTCAAGGGCGTGGATTATGCCGCTGACAATGGTTTTACTTTGATAATTGCCCTCGACTGTGGCATCAAGGACAATCCCCGCATCGACTACGCCGCCTTGAAGGGCATAGATTTCATAGTCTGCGACCATCATACGCCTGGCGAGGATTTGCCAAAAGCCGTTGCCGTCTTGGACGCAAAACGCGCCGACAATACTTATCCCTACGACGAACTTTCGGGCTGCGGTGTCGGCTTCAAATTTTTGCAGGCTCTCTGCATCCGCCGCCAAATGCCATTAGAATATCTTTTTGAATATCTTGATTTGGTGGCAGTTAGCATCATATCCGACATTGTGGCTATGACCGGCGAAAACCGTGTTTTGGCATATTATGGACTAAAAAAAATCAACGAAAACCCGATGACCTGCATCGCCGCCATCAAGACCGACGCGGGCCTTGCCGAAAAGTCAATTACCGTGGACGACGCTCTCTTTGCCATCGGGCCCCGTATCAATGCCGCAGGACGTATGCGCAGCGGTATGGATGCCGTCAAACTATTGATTAGCAACGATTTCTATGAGGCGGTGGATTTTG
>JAFXMJ010000004.1 GCA_017530465.1 Bacteroidales bacterium | reverse complement strand
GGTTGTACTGTTTCTTGGGGCTGAGCCACGAGAAGAATGTGTGGGAGAAGCTGTATTTCTTCAATCCCGGCAACGCCCAGCCAAAGAAGTCGTAGTAGTTGCCTTCGGGAATGATGGAGATTTCGTTGTCATAGAAACCGAGGTATCCGTCTGCCGACAACTTGGTGCCTGTCAACACGTTGCCGCCGATGATGCGGGCATCTTCGGTTTCGTAGTTGCCGGAGATAATGCCGTCGATTTTGGCATTGGCAACCGTGGAGTAGTAAGCCGGATTCTTGACCTTGCCACCAACGAGAGCGATGGTCTTCTTGGCGTCGTAAATGCCGTTTTTGGCAAGACGACCAACAATCACAACATCCTGAGGATTTACAACAATCACCATCTCGCCCTTGTTGACGGGGCAAACGTGCGAAATCTGCACACCAGCATTGCCGGCAGGGTGCGGACCTTCAAAACCAGTGAGAGTTGCGTTCTTGACGTTTTGGAAGATGTTGCCGCCAATCTTGTTGTCGAAGCCCACATAGACGGGGGCGAGTTTTGAGAGGAGATCGACACCTGCCTGGAAATCAGCCAATTGGTCTTTCAGAACAAACTGATAGTCGGCTGCCAAGGGAGCGGAATCGAAAGTGGAGATGTACACCGCCTTAGCGTCTTGTTTCGGGTCGGCGATGATGTTGAAAGGACGCTGACGGAGATACGGCCAAACGCCCGATTGGAGCAAGAGATTCTTGACGGCGTCCTTAGACGAAAGATTCGAGGTGTCGAATTTTTCGTACTCGTTGTTGCCGTCAGCCTTAACGACCACGTCGGTGATGCGTCTGCGCTCAGCGCGGCGCACTTCCGTAACCTCGCCGCTCACAGGCGAGCAAAAACGGATTTCCGGGCGGTTCTTGTCGGTAAACAGCACCGAGCCCGCCTTCACCTTGTCGCCAACCCTCACCTCCAAATGCGGCTTGAAGCACGCGAAGTCGGATGGTTTGAGCGAAACCTCATTGGCTGCAACTGTCTTAGTAACAGCCTTTTGCGCCTCGCCCACAAGGTTGATGTCCAAGCCTTGTTTTAGTTTTATGATTGTTGACATAATCAATATTTAAGTTTTTATGATTTTCCGACTGCAAAATTAGCAATTTATTTTAGTAAAAACTATTTATGAAGTGTATCAAATTGGGGTTTGAATATTAAATTAATGTTAAATATGATGGTGGCGATAATGCAGTAATTAACATATTTTAACAAAATATATTTGCAAGTTAATACCGATTGTTTCAACTTTGTGCCAAACAATCAAAATGTTCATAAAATGGAAGACGAGGTAATATTAAGGATTAACAAGAAAAATAAAGAAGCCAAACTCCTATTGGCGTACTTGGCGTCATTGCCGTATGTGGAGGTGCAGGAGGAGGAAGATGACATTGATGCAATGCCCGACAACTTCTCGCTGCCTATCTATTGTCCCAAATCCGTCGATGCAATAAAAAATCACATCGCTGACATAGAACGCAAAACCTTTGTCTCGGGCAAGATGTATGACAACAACGACATTATTAATGAATCCAAACAAATGCTGAAACGATATGAACATCAAATGGTCGGATGATGCAAGACAGACTTGGAACGAGTCTTTCGAATATTGCATTGAAAATTACGGCAAGCATTTCGCGCAAAAACTTTTAAAAATCTTAGAACGAAAAACTAATTCGTTGGCAGTATTTCCTGAAAGTGGAAGCCCTATGCAGATGTTGGATACTGATACGTATAATTATCGTTCAATAACTTTGTACAAAGACTACAAAATAATATATCGTGTGGACTATTCTAATGATTATGTATTCATAGTCAACATTCTTAATATGCGTATGAGTTACGAAACCATGCAGGAAATAATTAGTGGCAAATAACAAAAACCAAAAATCCCCCGCCTCGCAGAATATCCTGCACGGCGGGGGATTTTTTATTGTTGATTTGGGTAACTATGCGGAAGGCTTAGTCGTTCTCTACCAGACCAGAATAGCGGATGCCTGTTACGTGGTAGTGGTCGATGGTAACGCCAAAGTTATACTCAAACGCGCCTGCAAGCACATCGTAGTTGTTGTCGAGGTAGATGTCAAACTCAATGGTGTCATCGGGTGAGCCGTTGTTTTGCTTGCCGCCGTTCTTAGTGATTTTGCCGTTGATGATTTTCACCTTGGCAAAACGTTCCGATTCCTCCCAGCCGTCTTCGGGGTCGTAACCATAGTTTTCTTCGAGGTTCTGCACAAAGTCGTTGTTGGCAGTGGAAAACGTGCCAGTCGCCTGGTCGACATCGACAGGCACCTGAAAGCAAAGGTACGCACTGATGCTGCTGTTGCCTTTTTTGCCGCCGCCAAACACGGTCATATCCGAAATGTACATCTTGTTGGGAACGTTGGCTGCAGTGTTGAATGTGCGTATGATGCCTTTTGCAGCATCGAACCATTCAACATTGACCAAATCTGCCGCCGTTGCAGTGTCGCCGTTGGAGTCTATCAAACTGAACGACACATACCATTCTCCCGCAACTTGTTCGGTGGCGGTGCCGCCAGGCTCGTCTTTTTCGCATGACAACAATCCCGCCGTAAGGATTGCCATCAACAGATAAAATATCTTGTTTTTCATCTCTTTACTTTTGTTTATTGTTGTTTAATTAATCACCAGAGCCTTATTTCCACTGGGCGTAGAGTGTAAATACTGCGCCATCCACGGTAGCCCAATCATCAATCTCGGCTTCGTCTTCATACGACACGCCGCTGCCATCCGCTTTGGTGTTCCAGCCGGCGAATACAAAGCCAGCATTTTCGAAAGTGTTTTTTTGCATCTTGGCACCTTCGCCCGTGGTTACCACCTGCTCCACAGGCGAGTCGCCGAGCGAATTGTTGGGATTGTAAACAATGGTGAACGAAACCGCCGGTTTTGCGGGTTCTGGTTCTTCTTGTTGCAATACCGCCACGCCGTCCTTGATGTCAACGCTGCTGCCGAAGCGATAAGCAAATGAAATTGATTTTGTCTGAGGGTCGTATGAGGCTTCAAATGGGGCGATGCTGCCTCCAAACGCCGTCATATCCGCGCTCAACAGCCTGATGGAATTGTCGGATCCGAGCGAAAAGTAACCCTTTGCCCTGTACTTGGAACCATAGTCGCGCACCTGGTCGTACCAACCGAAATAGGCGTCAGAAATAATGTACACACCCGGATAATATTTCTCGACATCTATCTGTACCGCTCCTGAGGACCCGAAAAAGTCTGCATAATCCTTCAAGGGAATGTACTTTGCCAAGTCGTCTGCGGGTTCAAAACGACCTCCAACATCCTTGGAAAGTGTCTTGTCCATGTCCACGGTGTATGTGCCTGAAATGTCCACAGTGGAGGTCGGGTCGTAGATGATGATGGTCTGGGATTTTGTCCAGTCGGACAGTCCAGTGGAAGTCGGAGCATTGTACGTTACGGTGTACAATCCCGCTGCGGCAGTAGAAACTGCGTCCACTTCGTTGCCTTCACCATCGAGGATTACTACATCGAGTTTGCTTGTAGCATCGGTGCCATCGCCGTACACGGCTTTGTAGGTCACCTTGTAGTCGTTGCCGATTTCGAGGAATAGGTCGGAAATTGCCTCTCCATTAGCATCCGTTATAATTGGATAATACTCTACAACATTGTCGCTTTTGTCATCCTTGTCGCAGCCCGCAAAAGCGACAACGGCCATCAGCGCAAGCGTCAATATGAAATATCTTTTCATAGTCAATCTTAACTAAAACTGTTAAACAATCATTATTTTGCCCAAAAAACTGGCAACTTGTACACTCCGTCGAAATTGACGGGGCAGTTGTTGTTGGCGTTGGACGACTCCGTAGGATGCGGGAAACGCTCTGCAAGCGCATTTGCACCGATGTAACTGCTTACGCCAATGGGGGTGTACAAAGTGCCTGGTACGTATTTGTCGGGGGAATACGTCTTGGTAGCCTCGTTGCAGATGTCTGTACCAGCCACTTGCACATTGAAGGCCGGGTAACGCAGACGGCGGAGTTCGCACCACGCCTCAAAATTGTCAATGCCAGACAATGCGAGGTATTTGGCTGTGCCAATCGACTTCTTCCAATTGGTCTGGTCATAGGGATAGTATGCAATGTTGTCGTCGGCTCCGTCCACGCCCGCGCTTTTGAAACTCTGCCTGATTGCGCTTTCGTAATGGGATTTTGCATTGGCGGCATCGCCCTTACGTGCATAGTATTCCGCCTTGTAAAATTCGATTTCCATGAGCGTCAGAAGGCTCAGGGGTGCGTCGTAGGTCATCACGGGACGGCTGAATGATGCCGAACCATAAATGCCTGCAAAAGTAGAGAACTGTGTGCCGGACACGCCACCAAGGTAGTCGCCCTTGTCGTTTTGGGTGAAGAACGCGCCAATGCGCTTGTCGCCGCTGTTCTTCATTGTCTCTATCACCGTTGCGTTGGCTACCACATTGAATTGTATGGAAAAATTGGAGCCGAACTCGCCAGCGTAGAAGGGGTTTTCTGCACCGGCACTCGATGCCCAGCATCCCTTGAATGCTACGTCGCTTGTTGGGAGCGGCGATTCAATCAGTTCTGCGATTTTGGGCAGTACAGACTCGTCGATGTTGGAGAGTCTCGTGTAAAGTTTCAGTTTCAGTGCGTTTGCAAAACGAATCCAGTTGTCAGCCTTTTGGCCGGGAAAGAGGAAGTTTGTGGCAACAACGTCGGAACTGCTGACCTTTGCCAAAGCGTTGTCTATTTCGGCGATGATGCCGTCATACACGGTGCGTCCGTCGTCGTACTTGGGTTGCTTGATGTCTGCTGCGGCCTCCTTGTAGGGTATCGAGTCGTAGCAATCCACCATCGCGGCGAATGCATACGCCCTCAGTACGGTAACAGCCAGAAATGTGCCGTGGTCATTGGTTTCTTCGGCTTTTTTGAGGGCGGTGTTTCCAGTGGAGATTACCCTCTGGTAAATCTGCTGGTACGCCAGTGTGCCGGTCGATGAAGGTTTCACCTCAAACTTTGAATAGTCGAGGTAGTTGCCAGTTCCGAACCTCTGGGCGTACTGCTCCGAGAGGTAGCCGCCCACGATGCGGAGGTAGTCGCCGTAACTTGACGCCAAGTTCATCTCCACGGCGGGAAGTATTTGCCCCGGGGTGAGAGCCTCGTCGGTGGGCAGCGTCGGGTCGTAGTTTATGTCAAGATAGTCCTTGCACGAAGACAGCGACAATGCGAATGCCATCGACGCTAATATGAAATATTTTTTCATTTCTATAATCTCCTTTTTTTTAGAATTTGACATTCAGATTCAAGCCCCATATCCTGCATGACGGGTTGCTGAACTGTTCGCCGAACTGCGCCGCCAAGTCACCATAGTATCCGAAGGTGGAGTTTTCCGGGTCGGTGTAGCGGTTATGTTTGTCGGTCCATGTGAACACATTGTTGCAGAATACGCCAAGAGTAACCTCGGAGAGCCTTACAGGGGCTATCCAATTCTTAGGCAGTGTATAAGACAATGTGATGTTGCGGAGTTTGGCGTAAGACCTGGACACAAGGTAATGTCCGCAGCCGTCCACACCGCCGTTGCCGAAATACAAGTCCTGCATCGTGTAGTCGGACATCGACATCGGCACAGTGTTTTCTACGTACTGAGGCTTGTCGGATGTTCCGACGTTGATTACGGAATTGGGGATAATGAACGGGTTGCGGGAATTATATACAGTGTAGATGCTGTTGCCAACGAACTCTGTGGTCTCGATGGTGCGTGAAAACATATATCCGCCTTTGCTGAAATCAAGCGTTCCAGACAATGAAAGTCCCTTCCAGTTGAAAGTGGATTTGACACCGCCTGTGAAGTCGGGCTGTATGTTTTTGTCGGTGTCCACCTCGGTGCTTGTGAGGACAGCGGCGCCGTTTTCGTCAACAATGATGTGTCCCTCGGGGTCGTATGTGGGCAGTTTGCAGTAAAATTCGCCGAAAGGCTTGCCTTCCTCGGCGTACATATACACAGCGAAAGCACCTGTTGAATACTCCGCGCCACGTATCTGCGACTTCCCGCCTTCCAGTTCCTTAGGCAGCGAAATTACTTCGTTGACGTTTTTGGCAAAGTTGAAGTCCAAGTTCCATGAGAAGTCGCCTATTTTCACCGGCACGGTGTTCAAGACAAGTTCGATGCCCTTGTTCTGCACTTCGCCATAATTTACGTACATAAATTCGTAGCCGCTTGCGGGGTCGATTGGCAGTTGGAAGATTTGGTCTTTGGTCTTGCGGGTGTAAGCCGCGAAATCTACGCCTATTCTGCCGTTGTAAAACATCAGGTTCAATCCGCCTTCAAGTTCGGTGGTCATCTCTGGCTTGAGATTGGGATTGCCCATGGATCTTAGTTTTTGATAGGCATTGACACCGCCTACGGGAAACTGTATAGCATTTGCTACGTAGTTGGCATGTGAGTATGCCTGGGTGTAGGTGTTGTCGGCTGTAAAGTAAACTCCGGCGTCATTGCCAGTGGAGCCGTATGCGAGGCGAACCTTGCCAAATGACAAGATGTTGTTCTTGGGCAGGAGGTTGGTGAAGATGAAACTTGCTGTAACGCCCTGGTATGAATACGAATTGTTGTTGATAGGCAGTGTAGAAGACCTGTCGTTGCGGACAGAATATCCCAAATATACCATATCATTCCAGCCGATAGTAACGTCGCCCAAGATGCCTACAAGACGGCGTTTGCTTTCGTCATCGGTCAAAGACTGTTTTGTGGCACCGTTGGAGAGGTTCCAGAAGCCCTTCTCGATGGAAAGGTCGCTCACCATTCCGGTAAGGTTTCCATTGGATCTTTCGTTTACATTGACGCCAGCCGTGATGGAAACATCCAGCCTGTCGTCCAAATATTTGTCAGCCCAAGTAGCGAGGATGTCGTGGTTGATTTCCTTCCTCTTTGAAAACTCGCTTGTAATCTGACCGTTTGTGTTTTGCTCACTGTATGGATAACCCTTGTTGTCCCACATAAGGTCTTCGCTTACGTTCATCTTTGGCGCGCCGTATTTGTCATCATAGTCAGAATAGTCGTAAGAGAAACGGTATGTGACCGTGAGATTTTTGATAGGATTGATGTCCGCCTGTACCTTGCCAAACACTTCCTTAGTGTCGAGCCTGAAGTAGTTGTTTTCCAACACCCAGTACGGGTTGCTTGCTCCGTATGGGGTGAAGTATGCCTCTGGTGTGTTGAATGGGTTGTCAAGGTCGTCTTTGTCAGTTATCTCAATGTCCCTTGCGGTCTGATAGATACAGTCTATCATCGCGAGGCCGCCCTCATTGTCGGTGTTGACGATATTGGACTTGGAGCGTGCGAAGTTGACGCTTGAACTGAGCGTAAGCCAGTCGGTAGCCTTGTAAGTTGTTTTTGCTGCGATGGTGTTACGGTTGTAAGTGTCGAAGTCGCCCGGTATGAAACCGTTGTCGTCGTTGATGGCGTATGAAAGGTAATAGTTTACCTTGTTGTCGTCGGATGCGCCGTTGATGGAAATGCTGTGGGACTGCGACCAGCCAGTCTCGAAGAAGTTAAGGATGTTGTCTTCCTTAGCATCGTAGATGTGCGAAAGTTGCTTGCCGTCATAGATGGGACCGTACAGTTGCCTGCTGCCGTCGAGCCTCGGTCCCCAAGAGCCATTTTCAATGAAGGTCTGCATACCCTGCCAACCCTGTCCAAAATCGTTTTGGAAGTCAGGCAGCAACGAAACCCTTCTCGCCATCACGCTTCCGTTGTATTCCACAACGAAATTCTTGTCTTGGGCTTTCTTGCCCTGCTTGGTGGTGATGAGTATGACACCGTTGGCAGCCCTTGAGCCGTAAAGCGCGGTGGCTGCCGCACCTTTAAGCACTGTGAGAGATTCGATGTCGTTGGCGGAAATATTGGAAATACCGCCCGCCGACATTGAGACACCGACGACGGAAGCGTCCGCCTGTCGGTTTGTGATAGGAATGCCGTCCACCACATACAGAGGTTGATTGCTGCCCGTTACCGAGGAGAATCCCCTGATGACGATATTGGAGAGCGAGCCTGGATTGCTTGACGTGGCGGATACCCTTACGCCAGCCACCTTGCCGGCGAGTGCGTCTGCCACATTGGAAGTCTTTGCGTTGACAATTTCGTCAGAATCCACCTTAGTGGCTGCATAGCCGAGAGTCTTCTCCTTACGCGAGATGCCGAGAGCCGTCACAACGACTTCCTCAACATTCACGTCGTCGTCCTGCATTACCACGTTGATGGTGGTGCGACCGTTGATGGGTTCCATAACGGTGAGCTTGCCGATGTAGGAGAACACGATAGTATCATTGTTGACATTAGCCGGAATGTTGAGATGGTAAGAACCATCCATTCCAGATATAGTGCCAATTGTGGAACCCTTGATGGCGACTGTTGCTCCCAAAATGGCATCGCCGTCAGCTCCTGTCACTTTGCCTGTTATCGTCCTCTGAGCCAGCGCGTTGCCTATGCCGATGAACAATAACAGAAGAAACATTAATAGTTTTCTGTTCATAACTTGTTGAATGAAATTATTTTGCTATCTGATATGTGTTTTAAAATTTTGCGCAAAGATACGCAAAAAATGTTAATTAATTATTAAAGTCTGAAAAAAGTGCAAAAATAAGCATTTTACTGATATTGCAGGATGCCACAAAAATCTTACTGAAAAAAGTATTAAGATATGAAAAAAATAATTATATTTGGCGCGTTCAAAATGGTATCAAATTTGAGCATCAACAAGTGCTATTATTAGAGTGCTATGGTAAGTACCAAGAATCATACATCGGTAAAATCGGGCTTAATGAAAGTCGCCATAATCGGGGTGCTGGTTATGGTGGGATGCCTTATATTCTATTATATCAAACAGCATAAACTCCAACACGACGTCGAACAGCTCGCACAGGGCGACCGCACAATCCTCGCCAACAGGATTATGGACGTGTATTCCAAGCAATATTCCAACATCGTGCGCGACAATTCGGCTTGGGACGAGTTCATTGCAAGTTTCGTCGGCGGTCACAACGAAGAATGGCTACTCAACAACATCGGTTATATGCTCGAAAATTACAATTCCACCTGTGTATGTGTATTCGATACCACCGGCGCAGTGGCATATCAGCGCAAGGCGGCAGGCAGCGAAGACATAGAATTTTATGACTTTGGCGACAAGTCGGTGGTGGAATTGATGGGCGACAAGCATTTTATAGATTTTTACAAGCGCATCGGCGACGTGCTATATGAATACCACGGCGCGGCGGTGGTAAGCGCGTCGGATATGATAACGCGCGAGGAAAAAGCCAAGGGATACCTCTTTATGGTCAAGAAGATTTCTTACGAACTGCTCACTGAATACCAAAACGCCATCGGCAACCAGGACATCGGCCTTGTGTTCACCAAAGACGAAATCAAGAACACCGAAGATTTTGCATTTCCCAACTATCTGATTGTGAAGGAGATGATGGACTACGACAACGAACCTGTCGCCTACATCTACTTCGTATTTGGCAATTCGGTGGTGGGAATGTTCAAGCAGTTTATCCCGATATTCCTGCTGGTATCGCTGATGAGCCTATTGATAGTAATAGCCATAATGCGGTACACAACAATCAAAATCACCCGTCCGCTCAAAAATATCGCCGAAAGTTTTGACACCGGCAAGACCGACAAGATACTCCCGCTCAAAAAGGAAACCAACGAGTTTGGTGTGATTTCGGAGATGATGGAGGAATTTTTCATACAGAAAGACAGCCTTGTAACCCTCAACACAGAATTGCATCAGAGCCGCGAGGAAGTGATGGTGCAGAACGAAGCGCTCCAACAACAAAAAGAAGAAATCTCCGCTCAACACGAAAACGACCTTATGCTCAACGAGGAACTCTCCGCCATCAACGAAGACCTCGCCGCACAGAAGAAGGAAGTTCAGGAAGCCCACGACCAACTCACTTCGGGCATCACATACGCAAGCCGTCTCCAAAGCGCAATGCTTCAAGCCGTTGAGCCTGAGCCAGATATGTTCAAGGATTTTTGCATTGTCTATTATCCCAAACACATCGTAAGCGGCGACTTCTATTTTACCCGCAAGATTGGCGACACAATCATTGCCTGCCTCGGCGACTGCACGGGACACGGCGTACCGGGCGCAATGTTGGCAAGTATGGGCATTTCGTTTTTGACGCAATTGCTCCTGCAATACGGCGAACACGAACTGATGCCCGACGAAATCCTCTCGCACCTTAAAGACAAGGTTTCGTCTGCCCTCGGTCTCGACCAGGAAGGCGAACAGCGCACCGACGGTATGGACGTGGCGTTGCTCATATATAATAAGGTGTCGAGGAATGGATATTTCTCCGGCGCACACCGTCCGATGGTGATGATTAGGGACGGCGAAGTATTTACAATCAAGGGCGACAACATCCCTATCGGACATTTCAGGAAGGAAGGCAAATTCACGCCTGTAAACATCAATTTTCAACCCGGTGACAAGGTTTACCTATTCTCCGACGGATGCAGCGACCAGACCGGCGGCGAGCAAAAACGCCGTCTAATGATTCAAAACTTCCGCGCCAAGTTGCTCGAATTTTCACCGATGCCCTTCGCCGAACAAAAGAAGGCGATCGAAGACCTCATCTTTGGTTGGAAGGGCAATTTGCCACAGACCGACGACATATCGCTGTTGGGATTTGAGGTGGAATAATAAAAATTACAAAGCGCGTTTTTTCTAAAAACTTTTTCCATCCATTGCGCAAAAAATATTTGCTTATACTATTTATTATCGTTAACTTTGCGTTAACGATTTATATCCATTTTTACTAAAATTACAACAATATGAGAACTAATTTATTGATTTCCACAATGTTTGCCGCATTGGCGATGCTGTCGTCCTGCGGCGACGACGACGGCGACAACAATGATCCTGAATTGCTTGCGCCCAAAGTAAAGGCGGTGTTCCCAGCCGACGGCGCGACAGACGTGGCGCAGGACTCCAAGGTCTATGTGCTTTACGACCGCAATGTCAAGCAGTATTTCAGCGTTGACAACAACATCACCATCAACGGCGAAAAAGCCAACGTAAAAATCTCCGGCGACACGTTGCTCTTTGACGTTGCCATCAAAGCAAACACCACCTACACCATCTCCGTATCGGACAATGCGATATACGCCGCCGACGTAGAAACCAAATGCTACGCTGCGCCCGTGCAATTCGCCTTCACATCGTACACGGTTGATAGCAAAATCTCCGAATCTGCCATCAACTCCGCAAACCCCGCCGTGCAAAAACTCTACAAATTCTTCTTCGACAATTACGGCAAAAAAATAATCTCCGGCACGATGGCAAATGTATCGATGCCGCAGAGCGAGGCGGCACTCGTGAAAGCCGCCACTGGCAAGACGCCGTTGATGCAGACCTTCGATTTCTGTTTCGTAACCCTCACCTCCGACCGCTCCACGTGGGAGCAAAATTCCATCTACCAAGACATCTCCTACTACAAGTCGCTTTGGGAGCAAGGCGGCATTGTGTCGGCTTGTTGGCACTTGAATGTGCCGTCTAAGGAGGCTTACGCCGCCAAAAACGATGTCAACGACAGCGAAAAATCGTGGAACGCCCAAGTGTATTTCTCCGCAAAAAACGCTGTAAAAGACGGCACTTGGGAAAACGATTTCATCAAATTTGCGTTCGACAAGGCGGCAGAAGTGTTGCTCAAATACAAGGCAGAGGGCATTCCCGTGGTTTGGAGACCGTTCCACGAGGGCAGCGGCAATGCTACCATCACCGGCAATGACCAATACGCTTGGTTTTGGTG
>JAFXMJ010000448.1 GCA_017530465.1 Bacteroidales bacterium | reverse complement strand
TGTTGGATGGAACCGATATTGCATATAAAGAACAAGGTTGAATAAGGACCGCCCGAGGCCAGTACGGTACCGTCGGATGCCTTAAAGTCCCATGTGATTTGGGCTCCATATTTATCTTGCATAAGGTTCAGCCTAATCTCTTCTTCCTGACCGACAATCTGATGTTCTACCACTTCAGAACAGCTGACAATGCCATCGGTTTGAGAACTGAAGGGTTGTCCATTGGCTTCGGTGATCTCGGCGTGAATGACATGGTTGCCAAATGGCACTTCGACAGGAAGTTCAATCTTAGTGGTTGCATATTGAGTCATAGAACCATCCCAATTCACATTATAAGAGACGCCATCAATGTCTGCATTAATGCTCATGGAGGTAATCGTTTCAGTGCCCAGGTTCTGAATGGTAAGCACGACAATCTTGTTATGCGAGCATGTAATGTCGGCTTGTTGGGCGATTTCCTTGATGTAGGGATAAATCGGTTCATTGGAACCTTCCACCTTTTCAAGTTCACAGGCGGTCAGGATAGGACGTGTGGGAGTACCTTGGTAACGTTCAGAAACCCAAGCAAGGAACGAAATGTTGTTAAGGTCAACATCAACGCCATTGGGGGTGCCGATAACTTCAGGAATCTGATATTCTATGGTGCGCGTGATCAACGAGCCTTGGGTGGTAGGCGAGATAGGGTCGCCCCAAGCATTGGTGGTCAGAATGTCGCGAAGCACGTGCGTATGGATATACTGGCCGTTAATCATTTGCTCAGGATTCCAGGTGGAGCCACCGGTTTGAGAACCAAGAATGCTATCTTGCAGCATGGCGACCGTCAGATAATTCTCGTCTACAGTACTATTGCCGGTATAATACACTTCTATTGTAACAAGAGCGGTACGAGTGTCTGGGTTGACGGCAACCATACCTCCAATGTTACACTCCGCGGCTTGCGACAGCTGTTGTGAAACAGTAGCTGACCATTCATTTCGGTATTGAGCGGCAGCCGTGCTGCGGTTGACTACTCCACAAGGGTATCCACCGATTGAGAATCCGCCGTGGATGGCATTGCCATCTTGGGTGATCATGTTGGGATAGGAGGTCGTGGCATAACTACCAGCATGGATATTAACGCCCCACAGCCTGCCAGGGTTGGCAGACATAAGCTCGTTAACGATGCGGTGTCCATCGGGACAATACTGGCAATTACGACCTGTGAACTCCTCGATAATGACGTTCCTGTTGGCAGGCGTCGTCGAAACATACTGTTGTGCTTTCAGCGAAAAAGTGAAAGTCAGCAAAGTCATTAAGGCAAGCGTAATTTTTTTCATAGCATGAGATTTTATCATTATTCTTTTTACTTTTTACGCGACAAAGATACACATTGATAAAAAAATGCGCCACTTTGTGACGCATTTTTTCTTTTTTCTGAAAAAATTTCTATCAGATACCCTCAACGATGGTCGTCCAACCAAACTCATCGGGTTCGGTGCCGTATTGGATGCCACGCAGCTTGTTGTACAGCTTCTCGCTCCACGGGCCAGGTTTGCCGTTGCCGAAGGTGTACGACTTGCCCGTTTCGGGGTCGTCGATGCGCGAGATGGGACTGATGACGGCAGCGGTGCCGCAAGCTCCAGCCTCTTCGAAGGTGGCCAGTTCCTCTTCAGGGATAGGACGACGTTCGACTTTCATGCCAAGGCTCTCAGCGATTTGGATGAGGCTCTTGTTGGTGATGGAAGGTAGGATCGAAGTGCTCTGAGGCGTGATGTAGGTGTCGTTCTTGATACCGAAGAAGTTGGCGGCACCAGCCTCGTCGATGTATTTCTTTTCCTTGGCGTCGAGGTAAAACTCGCCGTTGTAGCCGAGGTCGTGCGCTTCCTTGTTGGCACGGAGCGATGCGGCGTAGTTGCCGCCTACCTTGTAGATGCCGGTGCCGAGGGGCGCGGAGCGGTCATATTTGCGGGTAATCATGAAGTCGCCGGTGGCAAATCCGCCCTTGAAGTACGGGCCTACGGGCGTTACGAATATCATAAAGAGGTATTCGGGGCTGGGCTTTACACCCACTGTGGGTCCCACGCCGATGAGCAACGGGCGGATGTACAATGTCGCGCCGTAGCCGTATGGGGGAATGAATCGTGCGTTGAGTTTGACGACCATCTCGGTCATCTTTACGAACAGGTCTGTCGGCACTTCGGGCATCAGGATGCCGCGTGATGTTGACTGCATTCGAGCGGCGTTTTCTTCCGGGCGGAAGAGACGTACTTTGCCGTCTTTGCCACGGTATGCCTTCATACCCTCGAATGCTTCCTGTCCGTAGTGGAGGCATGTGGCGGCCATCGACATATTGATGTTTTCGTCGCTGGATATTTCTATCTCGCCCCACTTGCCGTTGCGGTGGTAGCACCTTACGTTGTAGTCGGTCTTTATGTAACCGAACCCGATTTTGCTCCAATCGGGGTTGAAATCGTTGTTTGTATTCATCATACTTTCTGATTAGGGTCGTATAATTCTCCGCAAATATATAAAATGTTTTTTGCTTTGGAGCTTTTTCTCCAAAAATTTTTCCTAAAATGTCAGTTCGTGGAATATGTTTTCGAGCGAACTGTTTTGGCGGCGGAGTTCGAGGAGCGGGATGTTGTTTTGTGCTGCGAATTGGAACACTGCGCGTCTTGCCTCGGTGTCGTCGCCGCTCACGGTGAGTTGCCACTGACGTCCCGCGCCTTCCACGTTGTCGATGCCGGGGATTGTGCTGAGTTTTTTGGGGTCGATGTCTTGGTCAAACTCTACGATTATCGTGCGGCGTGTGTTGTGCGCCTTGAGGGCGGCGAGGGTGTCGTCGGCTACGATTGTGCCTTTGCGGATGATGATGGCGCGGTTGCAGACGGCCTCCGCCTCCTGCATTATGTGCGTGGAGAGTATTACGGTCTTCTCCTTGCCGAGTTCTTTGATGAGGTTGCGGATTTCGACGATTTGGTTTGGGTCGAGTCCGGTGGTAGGCTCGTCGAGGATGAGTATTCCGGGGTTGTGAACCATTGCGCGGGCTATGCCGGTGCGTTGGCGGTAACCTTTGGAGAGTTCGCCGATTTTTTTATATTGATGTTCGCCAAGTCCCACTGCGTCAACTGCATAATTGACCGCACTTAAAGTTTCGCTGCGGGGCATATACATCGCCGCTGAATATTCGAGATATTCGCGGACGTACATATTGAGGTACAGTGGGTTGTTTTCGGGCAGGTAGCCGATGGCGTGTTTGAGCGCGGTGCCGCCCGTGGCGATGTCTGTGCCGTTGATGAGTACTGTGCCGCTGTCGGCTGATATGCAGCCTGTTATGATTTTCATCGTGGTGCTTTTGCCCGCGCCGTTTGGTCCGAGGAAGCCCACTACCTCGCCGCTGTCGATGCGGAAGGATATGTCGTTGACGGCGATGTTTGCGCCGTAGGATTTGGTGAGGTGTTCGATTGTGAGGGACATAATTGTAATTTATGTTTTTTGCAAATATACACAATCCTTTGTTTCCTGCAAATTTTTTTTGCGTATGAAAACAACAAACGGCTGCCGCGTGTGGCGACAGCCGTTTG
>JAFXMJ010000447.1 GCA_017530465.1 Bacteroidales bacterium | reverse complement strand
GTCTCGCCCACGGAGCTGGTCCTTCCCGAGGGGACGCCGCGAGGGCTCGTCTGGCCCGCGCCGCTGCCCCTGGTCTCGCGGATCGGGGGGACGGGCGTGGGGATATGTTGAGTATGCGGTTGGTGCGGCTGTACGACTGCAAAAGTCCGTGCATTTTCAGGTTTTTGTCCACCCAAAGCGTGTTGAGCGTTTTGGCGTCGAAACCCGTGAGAAACATTCCCACAACGATTATCATATCCAATTCGCGGTTTTTTACACGCAAAGAAACGTCTTTATAGTAATTTTGAAAACTGTCGCCGTTGAGCGAATAGTTAACGCCAAACATCTTGTTATAATCGTCGATGGCAGAAAGAAGCGCGTCGTATGCGGCGGGACTTTTGGTTTTGAGTTCCTCAATGTTTTCGGGCGATTCGGTGGTGTCGTCGATGATGTCGTCGTCGAAACTTTCTGCCTCCTCCTCGTTGGCTCCGTATGTGAAAATGGTGGCGATTTTCAGACGGTTGTTTATTGGCAATGCCTCTTGCTGACGCTTGAATTCTTTGTAATACTCTATTGCCATCTCCACGCTGTCGGCGGCAAAAATGGAGTTGAATCCGCCCACACGGTATTTCTGTTTTACTTCGGTGGCGCGGCGGCGGCTTTTTACAACCTCCTCAACGTTTTGTATGCGGCTCATAACGTAGGCTTCGGCGCGTTTGGTTTTGGCGGCGTAATGTTCCAAAACATATTTTACGTTGTTGGTAATGCGGCGGGGGGCGTGGAGAGCCTCTTTGGTTTCGATTCCCCAAACTTGCTCGTCTTTAACATCGTCTTTCATACGCATTGTGCGGATGTAATCGATATGAAATTTTAGTACGTTACGGTCGCGGATGGCGTCGATGATGGTGTAGGTGTGCAGTTTGTCGCCAAAAAGGTCGGCGGTGGTCTTGCGCGACGCTCCGATGTTTTCGGCAAAAATTGGCGTTCCTGTAAATCCAAACATCATATAACGCTTGAATTTTTTTACAATCACCTTGTGCATATCGCCAAACTGCGAGCGGTGGCACTCGTCGAAAATCAACACCACACGGCTATCAAGACAGTTGAGGCTGTATTGCGGACTTTTTTTATTAAGGAGTATGGATAGTTTTTGGATTGTGGTGATGATTATGTGGCATTGGCTGTCGTTTAATTGACGGTGAAGCACGCCGATGCTGGTGTTTGAGTTGGCACATTCGGGCTCAAAATTGTCGTACTCCTTCATTGTCTGATAGTCGAGGTCTTTGCGGTCAACCACAAAAAGCACCTTGTCGATTTCGGGCATACGCGATGCTATCTGCGCCGTCTTAAACGATGTGAGTGTTTTGCCGCTGCCTGTGGTGTGCCAAATAAATCCGCCGGCGTCGCG
Source organism: Bacteroidales bacterium (assembly GCA_017530465.1). GTDB lineage: Bacteria > Bacteroidota > Bacteroidia > Bacteroidales > UBA3824 > UBA3824. The sequence continues at coordinate 1,306 of JAFXMJ010000447.1, read as the reverse complement.
TGTGCCTTCCTGACGGAGATTGATGGCGCGGCGAATGCGCAAAAGTATGTTTTCGGTGGCGGCTATCTGGTAGGGACGCATTACCATTAGGTTTTTGTCAACGGTGAAAACGCAAAAGCGCGTCAATATGTTGAGGATGGTGCTTTTGGCAAAAAACGTGCGGGCAAAGTCGGCGAGGTCGGCAATGATGTTGTTTTGTTCGTCTGCCCAATATGATGTAAACTCCCAACTGTTGCAGTCTTTTTTGGCTTTGCTCTGACGCTGTCCCGATTGCTCTTTTACGTGTGCGTAGCGCGTGGTGTTGGCGTAGTATTTGGTGCTGGTGCCATTGCTGACAACAAAAATCTGAACATAGTTGAACAGTCCGCAGCCCGACCAAAACGAATCTCTGCCGTAACGGTTTATCTGGTTGAACGCCTCTTTGATGTTGACTCCGCGCCGTTTTAGTTCGATATGAACCATTGGCAAACCGTTGACGAGGATTGTAACGTCGTAGCGGTTTTTGTGCGCGCCCTCGTCGGCAACATACTGATTTATAACCTGCAACTGATTGCGGTACGGATTGGCGGCGTCTATGAGGTCGATGTTTTTGGTGGAGCCGTCGTCGCGGGTAAAGGCAAATGTGCGTGTCTGTTGAATTTTTATGGTGCAGTCCTCAATCACGTCGCTACTTACGAGATTGCCGCTGTTGGCATCACAGGCGATGTTTTGCTTAAAAAACGCCTTCCATTCGTTGTCGGAGAATTTGATGCCGTTGAGGGCTTCGAGTTGAAGGCGCAGGTTTGCAATCATTTCCGCCTCGGAATGGATTTTTGGCGTGCCGTAGCCTTGCGCCGAAAGCGTGCGGATGAGTTCGTTTTCGAGACGCGCCTCGCTCTGATACTCGTCGTCGTTGCGCGGTACGGGAGTGTATTGCGCTACAACGGTGCGTTTTTGCTCTTCGATGATGATGGACTGGTGCATAATCTATAATAATTGTTTTAGTTTAACAATAATGACTCTAAATTCGGGAATTGCAATCCCCGAATTACTATTACTTTGATTATCAATATATTATCAACCATAATATTACTTTTCTCAAAATGTTTTAACCCAAAATCGTTACTTTTCTCAAAATGTTTTAGCCCAAAACCTTTACTTTTCTCAAAATGTTTCTAATTTATTTTCAAAATTTGGGAACTTGGCACATTTTCACTTGGGAAGTTGGCGCATTTTCACTTGGGAAGTTGGCACAAAACCCTAATATGTTTTATCCTCCAAACCTCAGCAACTCCTCTCTGTAATACTCGTATTGCTTTTGCCGCAG
>JAFXMJ010000446.1 GCA_017530465.1 Bacteroidales bacterium | reverse complement strand
GGTCGATGGCGCGTACTTTTATCGAGAGCAATTTCTTGAAGCCAAACAGCTCTTCGTCTATCTTGTATGATACGAGGCTCGACTTCGGGAAGGGAAACTCGTTGTACTTGCGGAAGAATGGGTAGTCGGATACGTTGCGGATGTGGATGTTTTTGCCCTCGTCGGAGTAGTAGAAATACGACGGGCCTACGAGCAGTATCAATATGTGCGCGAGCAGAAGTGCGCTCGATACCGCTAAGCATACGTTGTAATGCGGCGTGCGCTCCCAATGTGCGTAAAGCATTATTGCTACTGGGATTACGAGTGTGATGACGTATGTGAGAAGCCACTTAACGGATGTGATTCCGTTGTCGATTGTGTGTGTTTCGTTGGATGTTTGGATTGTTGTTGCCATTGTCTGTATTGTTGTTTTTATAAGTTCATTTGTTGATAGAACGACAGAGCCTGATAGATGTCGTCGGTGGTGCAGTGCTGGTCGTAATGGTACTGCCCGAAGTCGCTCATCAGGGAGAAACTAATCTCGCCGCCGGAGTTTTTCTTGTCGTGGTTCATCAGTGCAATGAGCGCGTCGTATTGGTCATAACCAAATTTGTACGGCGTAAACATCTCGCTGAGGTACTGCACGATATTCATCATCTTTTGAATCGGAAATTTAAGCAGCTTGTTGCTCAGGAATATTTCGCAGACCAATCCTACCGCCACCGCCTCGCCGTGTAGCAATGGTTCTTTGCCTGTGGTGAAGGAGTACGATTCTATGGCGTGTCCGATGGTGTGACCGAGGTTGAGCATCTTGCGGACGCCTTTTTCCGTTGGGTCGGCTCCGGCAAATTCGTTTTTTATCATTACCGACTTCTCCACCAACGCGCTGAGCACCTGCCAATTAGGTTTGTCGGGGTTGAAATTGGAGAGTTCGTGGAAATATTCTTCGCCGCTGAGGATGGCGTGTTTTGCGATTTCTGCCATTCCGGAGATTAATTGGCGTTTTGGCAGGGTTTTGAGAAACTCTGTGCAGATAATCACCTTGTCGGGGTTGCGGAAAAGGCCGATTTCGTTTTTCAAGCCGTTGAAGTCCACCGCCAATTTGCCGCCGCACGATGCGTCCACCTGCGCGAGGAGGGTTGTAGGCACGTTGACGAACTTGATGCCGCGCTTGAATAGCGATGCCGCAAGTCCGCCCATATCGCCGATGACGCCGCCGCCGAGGTTGATGAACAGCGATTTGCGGTCGCCGCCGCCGTTGCACATCTGCGTCCAAATCTCTTGGAGGGTGTTGATGTTTTTATGCTCCTCGCCGCTCTTAATCCTAACGACGATAGCCCTGCGCCCCAACAGGCTCGGAAGCATTGGGAGGCAGTAAGGCTCGGTGTTGTCGTCCACAAGCACGAAGACATTACCCTCGTGCGCGTCGAGTATTTCTTTAAGTTGGCGGTCGGCGTCGTTGGTGCAGACCACGTTAGCGGGTAGGTTCATAATTGATGTGTTTTTTTCGTCGCCAAAGATAGTAATTTTTTAGAGAGTGAGGAAAATTTTTTTTGACAAGACTTGATTTTTTTCGTAACTTTGCGGTGGAAAGAAGGTGGCGACATATTTAAGGGTCGCTTAACGCTAATCCTAATTATAATAATTATGGAAAACATCACTGTCGATATATCCGCAGCCGTAGAGGTTATTAAATCGGCGATATTGCAGAGCCAAATCAAAGCCGTAAAAGCCGTCAATCAAGAGCAACTTGCACTGTATTACGGCATTGGGCGGTATGTGTCTTACAATACACGCAACAAAAATTGGGGCAAAGGCGTTATTGACAGTATTTCGCAACAGTTGAAGAAAGAACTGCCCGGGCTGAGAGGTTTTTCCGCTCCAAGTATGCGTAAAATGCGCACTTTTTACGAAGAATGGAAGTGCTTAGAAAACGACGATACAAATTCGGCAGTTCCAACTGCCGAAATAGAAAATCAAAGCCATAATTCGGCAGTTGGAACTGCCGAATTATCGACGATGACTTGTATTCGCGTAGAGGCAGTTTGCCCAATAATTTCACCAAGACGATTCCCGACAAATTGCAAGCGTTTCGCGCAATCTCGATGTTCAAAGATGAATACTTGTTGGACTTCATCAATGTCGAGGAACTTTTTGTTCGCGACAAGGATCAAGATGAACGAGTGGTAGAGCAAGCCATTGTCCACAATGTCAAGAATTTTATAATGACTTTTGGCAATGATTTTACTTTTGTAGGCAACCAATACCGCTTGGAAAAATATGGAGAAATTCAGTTCCCCGACCTTCTGTTTTTCAACCGCGAACTCAAAGCCCTTGTTTGCGTTGAACTCAAATCGGGACCTTTTAAAACTGCATATCTCGGACAGTTGGCAGGCTATCTGAGAATCCTCGACGACGAGGTGAGAAAACCCGACGAGAACCCATCTATTGGTATTTTGCTTTGCAGCAATGCCAACAGCAAATTTGTGGAATACGTTATCCAAGACTACGACAAGCCAATGGGTGTTGCCACATATCGTACCACTGTGGATATGGAGGACAGACTTCGCAAAGCCCTGCCCGACATCGAACAGTTGAAGGCACTATTGGCTGAGGAGGAAAAGTAATATTTCTCCATTCCCCATCAAAACTTTTATCCGTGAAGTCGCATTTTGCGACTTCACCAAAAAGGATCAGCGGTTGCAATCGTTAAATTTGATGATTGCATAGATAGTATGGCAACCACGAACTGTTTTTGAGGTCACAAATCGTGACCTCAAAGTTAATTTCCCCGAATTCGAGGGATTTAACGCGAATATAGAAAAAACGTTTAAATATGAACACACTTACATATAACGGCTACACCGGCTCGGTAGAGTTTTCAGAAGAGGACAATGTATTTTTTGGAAAGTTGGAAGGCATCAACGCCCTCGTTAATTACGAAGGGGAGAGCGTTACAGAACTTAAAAACGCTTTCAAAGAAGCCGTTACCGACTATTTGGAGTTTTGCAAGGCAGAGGGCATCACTCCCGAAAAACCATACTCAGGCAAGTTGGACATAATTGTAACGCCCGAAATCCACAACACCATAGCACGTTTGGCGCATAAAAACGGCATATCCATCAACGCTTTTGTCAATTCGGCTATCGAAAAACAAATCGGCATTTTTGCATAATATTTCAGTCTTCAAAGTGGTTGATTTTGACCACTTTAAAAATATAAAACATTTTTGGAGGTCTCAAATTGTGACTTCCAATTTTTTTCTCCATTCCCCCCAAAAAACTTTTTTTGCCCATCAAACAATTTTTCCTTATTTAAATTTGATTTGTAACCCTTATTTCCTCCTCAGCGACTCCACCTTCGACTTCAACGCACGGAATGTAACGTCCTCTTGTATTGCCATGATTTTCATAATCGACGGCTTGTCGTATTCTTTTGACGCAAGAAGTTTGTAAAAGGTTTGACGGGGATTGATGCCGGGGTATTCGTCTTCGATTTGGGCAAGGAGGCTGAGGTCTACGGTCTTGTAATATTCGAGAAATTTTTCATAATCTTTTTTGTTCCATTGACCTGAATTGCCATTATGGACAAAAATACTGTCGTAGAGGATTTTGCCGT
>JAFXMJ010000046.1 GCA_017530465.1 Bacteroidales bacterium | reverse complement strand
GTGTTGTCGTTGCCAAAAAGAAAACCGTCGGGGATGATTACCGCCGCGCGTCCGTTTTTTTTGAGGCGGTGGAGTATCAGAGCAAGAAACAGGTCTGCCGTTTCGCTCGATTTATAGTCGGCAGGGAAAAAGTTTTTTACGTCGTCTTTTTCGCTGCCTCCGTATGGAGGATTCATCAATATAACATCAAAAGCGTCGTTTTGCGTGTAGTCAAGAAGTTTTTTGCTGTTGAGCGAATTGCCGTGCCTGATGTCGGGGCTGTCTAAGTCGTGCAAAAGCATATTGGTGACGCAAAGCATATATGGAAACTGCTTTTTTTCAACGGCGTGAACCGAGGTGTAAATTTGGTCAATTTCTTTGGCTGAGAGGCTTTCTTTTGACTTCTTTACGGCTTCGAGTTGTTTAATCCAACTTGTGAGGAATCCGCCCGTACCGCAGGCAAAATCTGCCATTGATTCGCCAATCTGCGGCTTTATCATCTTTGCCATAAAGTCGGTAACGGCACGTGGCGTGTAAAATTCGCCCGCGCTGCCCGCACTTTGCAGTTCTTTTAGAATGGTTTCGTAGATTTCGCCAAAAGCGTGTGTTTCTTCGTAAGTGTCAAAATTGAGTTCGTTGATGATATTGACAATCTGACGCATAAGCACGCCGTCTTTCATATAGTTGTTGGCGTCTTCAAATGTGGCTTGCACAATTTTTTGCCTAATCGGGGTGTCGGGTGTTACCGTTATGCCCTCGATGGTTTCTATGACCTTGCCCTCGCCGTCGGTGATTGTGGCGTTTTTGCCTTTGAGGACAACAAACAGCACGTTGTTGACAAAATTGAGCAATTCATTGCCTGTGAGGTCAATATTATTGCCCCAATTGCGCCAACGCAGTTTTTCGGGGATTATGGATTTGTATTTTGGGTCGTCGAATTCCCAATCGAATTCTTTTGCGTCGTAAACTTTCAAGAAAAGCATCCACGCAATTTGTTCGATGCGTTGAGCGTCGCCGTTGATGCCGGCGTCGTTGCGCATAATGTCGCGGATACGTTTTACAAAACTTGTCAAGTTGCTCATTATTGTTATGCTGCTTTATATAGTTCTTTTGTAATTAGTTGCAGAGCCTCGCGGTATTGGATGTTGCCACCAAAAATCGAAGCAATGCGGCTTGGTTTTCCGTATTTGGTGAAAGGTGTTTGTTTCAAAATTTCGGTTGATTCGATGTCGTAGATACCGAGTTCGGCGTATTTGTCTAACAAAGCGTCGATTATCTCGCGTGCAGCGGCAGAATATTTGCCAAAGACGTCGCGTTTTTTTACGTTGTTGGCTCTTTCGCGGCGGGTGAGCGGCTTTTGGTTGAATGCGATGTGGCATATAAAATCAAAATCGTCCACGTCGTCCATATTCTGACCTTTTTTCACGAGGTCGATGTCGATGCCCTTTTCTTTGAGCATATCGCGGATAACCTCTTTTTTCTGTTCGGCGTTCCACGTGCGGATAAAGTTTTCGAGGGTTTGATACGTGCCAAGAATGCTCTCCTTGGTGTAGTCTTCGATAGATTCTTGACGAAGGAGTTTGCCGTCGGTATCATAGATAGAAACAAGGCGTTGAAGCACGTTAACCCTTACGCTGCCTTCGCCCACAATCTGCACAATGCGCCTATTGTCGGTGCCGGTGGGTTCATCGGTGCTGCCGTCGCCGGTGATGTTGATTTCGCCGGAGTCGGTTTGGGTGTCGTCATCGTCGTCGTCCTCTCCAAAACCCTCGTCCTGCACAATCTCGCCATCCCATTCGGGGTCGGCAAAAAGTCGGCTTACACGGCGAAAATCCATTATTGTAAAATGCGTTTTGCCTTCGTTGTATCTCAGTCGTGTGCCGCGCCCAATTATCTGCTTAAACTCTGTCATTGAGTTTATCAACTCGTCTAAAACAATGAGTTTCACCATCTTGCAGTCGCTGCCTGTGGAGAGTAGTTTTGATGTTGTGGCAATAACGGGATATTTTGCGCTTACGGAGATAAAATAATCAAGTTTTGATTTTCCGTAATTGTCGCTGCCCGTGATTCGCACCACATACTGCTCTTTTATGTTGCCGAGTTTGTCGCGCTGCACCATATTAGGATTGAGGTTGTTGATGGCAATTCTCATTCTTTCGGCGGCGTCTTCGGTTGGGCAAAAGACGATGGTCTTAGACATCGGGTCGGTTTCTTTGAGGTATTTTGTAATTTCGGAAGCCACCTCGTTGATGCGGTCTTGAATAACGATGTTGTAGTCGTAGTCGGCGAGGTTGTAGATACGGTCTTCGATTTCGTCGCCGTTGATGTCTCGCTGTCCCTTTTTTGGTCGCCACTCGTCGTCGATGTTGGTATGCACGTTGATTACCTTAAACGGCGCAAGAAAACCGTCCTCGATACCCTGTTTGAGACTGTAACGGAACACCGGCTCGCCAAAATAATCAATGTTAGACACATAGCGGGTTTCGCGCGGGGTTGCGGTCATACCTATCTGAAAAGCACTGCTGAAATAATCAAGTAT
>JAFXMJ010000445.1 GCA_017530465.1 Bacteroidales bacterium | reverse complement strand
GCGGTGTCCGCTATTTTTTTGGGAATTGATTACGAAAATATTTTTTGTAGTTAGCCCCAAAAAAAATTTTGTTGTTCAGGAAAAATGGTTATATTTGCCCCAACATTAAAATCTAATCTTTATAAACACTAAATCTAATGAATAATTTTGAATTTCAGAATCCTACCAAGATTGTTTTTGGAAAGGGTAGCATCGCCAAGCTCAAAGAGCTGATGTACAAGGGCGAGAAGATAATGATGACCTACGGCGGCGGTTCGATTAAGAAAAACGGCGTCTATGACCAGGTGATGAAGGCTCTCAAAGGCTTTGCGGTGATTGAGTTTGGCGGCATTGAGCCAAACCCCGATTACGACACGCTGATGAAGGCTGTGGAAATCTGCCGCAAGGAAGGCGTTGGGATGTTGCTCGCAGTGGGCGGCGGCTCAGTCATCGACGGTACAAAGTTGATTGCTGCTGCCGTTGATTTCAAGGGCGACCCGTGGGAAGATATTCTTGTGAAGGGCAAAGAGCCGGGCGAGGTGCTTCCACTTGCAAGCGTATTGACTATGCCAGCCACTGGTTCGGAGATGAACTGCAACGCGGTGATTTCGCGCCGTGCCACTAAGGAGAAATTTGCAATGGGTCATCCCAAGTATTACCCTGTGTTCTCGATTCTTGATCCCGAAGTTGTGTATTCGATTCCTAAGAAGCAGAGGGCAAACGGCTTGACCGACTCCTTCATACACGTATTTGAACAGTATCTCACCGACGACATCAATGCCAAGATTCAGGACAGGTGGGCTGAGGGCGTTTTCAAGACCATCGTGGAGATTGCTCCCGATGTGATGGCAGACAAGCCGTCGTATGATGCTTGCGCCAACTATATGTGGTCGGCTACTTGCGCGCTCAATTTCTTCATTTGCCCGGGTGTCAACCAGGATTGGAGTACGCACATGATTGGTCACGAACTCACCGCGCTCTGCGGACTCGACCACGGTGTGACTCTCGCCATCGTATTGCCTGGCACAATGAGCGTAATGCGTGAGCCTAAGATGAAGAAGCTCGAAATGTTTTGCAAGAATGTTTGGGGTGTGGATGCCAAGGGCGAAGAGGCTGTCAAGGTTGCAATCCAGAAGTCTGAATCGTTCTTCAATTCGCTTGGCATCAAGACCCGCTTGTCTGACTACGGCATCGGCGAAGATGTTGTCAACGAGATTGTAAGGAGATTCCGTGAGCGTGGCGCAAAGCTCGGCGAACACGGAATCGTAACTCCCGACAAGGTCGAGGCAATTTTGAGGGACAGGTTGTAATTTTCGATTTTCGATTTACGATTTTCGAATTATCATTTTACAACTTCTTTTCCAGCTGAGGTCCAGCACATTATGCCGCAATCCAATTCAACGACGGTGAATCCGTTTTTGGCGAGGGTTGCGGCTGCTATTTTGCTGCGGCGTCCGCTGCGGCAATATACGGCGATGGTCTTGGTCTTGTCGAGGGATGCAACGGCTTTTTGCTCAAAGTCGTCGAGCTTCACGTCGATATTTACAGCGTTGAGGATGTGACCTTCGGCGTATTCCTGCGCGGTGCGTGAATCGAGGACGATGACATCGGGTTGCTTGATGATCTGCTCGAAGTCGGCGGCGTTCACGGAGCGGAAGTTTTGACCACCGCAGCTGGTGAACAGGCTGATTAACAGTGCTATAAATGTGAACAATCTTTTCATTTTGCGTTGTTTTTATGTGGTTAGTGAATTATTAATTGCCGTAAAGATATAAAAAAAGGGCTGTCTAAAAAGGTGGATTGGAACGCAGGCATCACTGCCTGCAAATACTTGTAAGGCGGGCTTGGAAGCCCGCACTCCAACTTTTTAGACAGCCCCTTTTTTTTGTTGGGGTGGGGGCGAGCACTACTCTTCGCCGCGCTTCTTGTTGATGATGTCGTTGATCTTCTTGGAAGATTCGCGCATCTTGTTGAGTTCGGTCTGGTCGGCGTCCGAAAGCTTGATGATTTCGGCTGTGAGATCCTTGATGATTGCAAGGCTGGTCTTCACGTCGTCGTTAGACATTGTCAGTTTCGCATAGTAGTTGATGAAATCCTTGTCTTGCATCAGTTTTGCTGCGCCTTCTGTCTGTTTGTTGCTATACTCTACGACGTAAGCCAAATACTTCTCGGTCATTTTTGTGCCGGCGTCCTTCGTTGTGACGATTTTGTTTTTGCAGAGGTCGATGAGCGAATAGACGTTGCCTATCTTGAGTCGCAGGTCGGTGTTTTCGATGAAGCCGCCGTTGGTGATGAAGTTTTCTTCTATCCAGCGGTCTTGCTGCATAAAGTCGCCAACGAAGATTACGTCGCCCATATCGTCCAATGTTTCATCTGTGAATTCGTATTCGTCCGACATCAATTGGTCGAATGTGTCCTCAGCACCTTGCATGCTGGCTTGCAACTTCTCTATCTGTTGCTGATAGTTTTCGAGGTTGTTGATGGTGGCGACGATTACCTTCTGGTAGTTCTCCTGGTTGGAGATATTCTCGCGCCACTTGTCCACGAGCAGACCGATGATGATACCGATTGCCGTTGCGATGATGGTGTTCACCGCGTCAATGGAAATCTTTTTCCAATTGAGGTTCTCTTTGAAAGAATTTTCTTCTGCCATTTTGAATTTGTTGATTTATTGATTTTTGATTTGTTGATTTTTCGATTACTTCAATCTCTTCAATTACAGCTGGCTGTCCGGCAGGCTGAGGATTTGGTTGCCCTTGCTGATGTCGCCGGTGGTGAGGCCGAGCTTGAGCCATTTCATACGCTGCTGCGATGTGCCGTGTGTGAACGCCTCCGCCTTGATCTGACGGTAGCCGGCGGATTTCTGGAGATAGTCGTCGCCTATCTGGTGGGCGCAATTGATGGCTTCCTCGAGGTCGCCGTCTTCAAGGGATTTGAAGGTCTTGTTTTCGTAGTAACCCCAGATGCCGGCGTAGAAGTCGGCGAGGAGCTCGATGCGGACGGAGATTTTGTTGGCCTCGGCTTCTGTGCGGCACTGATCCATCTGACGGTGGAGCTGCGAGAGGAGTCCGAGTTCGTATTCGATGTGGTGTCCCACTTCGTGCGCGATGACGTATGCGTATGCGAAGTCGCCGCTTGCGCCGAGCTGGTTCTTCATCGTGGCGAAGAACGAGAGGTCGAGGTAGAGCTTCTGGTCGCCCGAGCAGTAGAATGGGCCTGTAGATGACGATGCTTCGCCGCAGGCTGTATTGACGCCGTCTTCAAAGATTACCATCTTTGGTGCGCGGTACTGTCTGCCGTTCTGCTTGAAGATGTTGGACCATACGTCCTCGGTGGAGGCGAGGATTTTGGAGGCAAATGATGCGAGTTCGTCGCTCTGCTTGGAGCTGCCGGTGCTTGTGCGCGTGGTGGTAGCCTCTGTGGTTGTGGTGCTGAATGTGCCGTCGGTGGCCGACTGGAAGAGTCCCCAGTTGCCGGTCTTCATACCGATGAAGAGACCTACGATGGCTACGATGATGGTGATGCAACCGCCCTTCTTGCCGGTTGACATCCTTGAACCTGAGCCTGATGAGAAGCCACCACCGCTGCGGCGGTCTTCTACGTTGCTGCTCTCTCTGCGTCCGTCTAATTTCATTTTTCTTAGGTTTTATTGTGTTTGTAATTGCGTTGTATATTTATGCTGCAAATGTATAAAAAATTTTTTCAAGTAAAAATTTTGTTAGTAAAAATAAATGCTATAATTTCGCAAATAATTAAAACTGACAAAATGGCAACACCTATTAATCAGATAACCACGGGTTTAAGGGCGTTCAGCGATGCATTTGGAATCATCCGGCGCAATAGGATGGGAAAGTATTTCGTCGTTCCCGTCATTGTAAACATCATCTTGGCTGGTCTCTTGATATGGGGCGGCTGGGGTCTTGGCGAGTGGATTCGCTCGTTGTGGGACAGCGAACACGGCGGCTGGCTCGGCTGGCTCGGCACGGCTGTGCAGTGGGTGATGCCTATTGTGATGTTTTTCCTCTTTATATTTATAGGTGGCACGATTGTCAATCT
>JAFXMJ010000444.1 GCA_017530465.1 Bacteroidales bacterium | reverse complement strand
TGCTAATAATCCGCTCATCCTCATCCGCGACAACGAAATCCAGATTTTCAAGGCTGACAAGATGCCGGTGGGCATTTTTGTGAAGTTGGAGCCATTCCATTGCACCGAGATCCAACTCAAAAAGGGCGACTGTCTTTACACGTTCTCCGACGGTTTCCAGGACCAGCTCAACTGCGAGACCAACAAGAAATTCCAGAGCCGCCACCTCCGCGAACTTCTCCTCGAAATCCACCACCTGCCGATGGATCAGCAAAAAGCCATCCTCGAAAAGACCTTTGAAGACTGGCGCGGCCCCGAGGAAAAACAGGTGGATGACGTGGTAGTATTTGGCGTGAGGGTGTAAAAAAAGGTAGTTTCGCGGCAAAATTTTGTTGCACAATCTCCAAAAAAATGCTATATTTGCGCTCAACAAAACTCTACGAATTATGGAAAATATGTTGGAACGCAAGCGCATACCATACGGCATTCAAGGTTTTGAAATGCTCCGCAACGACAATAGTTATTACGTTGACAAGACGCCTTTTATCCCCAAAGTAGAAGCCGCCAACAAGTATTTCTTCATTGTTCGTCCGAGGAGATTCGGCAAAACGCTGTGGCTCAATACGTTGAAGACCTATTACGACATCAAGAAGAAGAACGTATTTGAGAAATTGTTTTCTGGTTTGTGGATTGGCGACCATCCTACGCCGAGCCGTAATTCGTATATGATTTTGGATTTTAATTTTTCGCTTGTCAATGGCTCTGTCGAGGATTACAGGCAGAGTTTCGATACAATTTGCAGGATACAATTCGAGAGTTTTATATACGATTACGAGGAATATTTGCCCAAAGGCACAAAGGAGTTCGTTGAAAATTGCCCCGATGCCGTCTCCAAAATGAGTAAACTTTGCGAGATGGTTTCCAAAACGGACAAAAAGATGTGCGTTTTCATCGACGAGTACGACAATTTTACCAACAATATCCTCTCCGATTACACGCAGTTAGGCCGTTATTTGGACGAAACACATCGCACTGGGTATTTGCGTACTTTTTTCAACGCGCTGAAAGACGGCAGTCAAAACGCCATCGAACGCCTTTTTATAACAGGTGTTTCGCCAGTAACGTTGGACGATTTGACAAGTGGTTTCAATATCGGCACCAACTATTCCAACTCGCCTATGTTCAACGAGTTGATGGGTTTTACCGAAAAGGATGTCCGCGAAATGATTCGCTATTACGACGGATTCCACCATTTTAAATATTCAGTGGACGAAATCATCGAGACCATCCGTCCGTGGTACGACAATTATTGTTTTGCAGAGGATTGTTTTGGCGAGACGACGATGTACAATTCCGATATGGTGTTGTTTTTTATGGATTACTTGTGCAATTATAATAAGTATCCCAAAAACATCATCGATTCCAACATCCGCACCGATTACTCCAAACTTAAAATGCTTATCCGCAAGGACAAGGAATTTAAGTATGAAGCGTCTATCATTCAGACACTTGCAACAGACGGTCAGTATATCGCTCCGCTCAACGAAAACTTCCCGGCAGAAAAAATTGTCGAGAAAAAGAATTTTGCAAGCCTCCTTTATTATTTTGGAATGGTGTCGATTGGCGGAGTTGAGGCAGACAAGGTTATATTCAAGATTCCGAACATAGTTGTACGCGAGCAATTGTTCAATTATCTTTTGGACAATTACAACGAAAACGAATTGATTTTTAATTCTTGGAACGGCGAGGACGAAATGTCGGCGATGGCTTTCCGTGGCAAATGGAAGGAGTATTTCGACTACATTGCGGGCGCGTTGAAGACTTTTGCCTCCAATCGCGACAAGGGCAAGGGCGAGGCTTTTGTGCACGGTTTTACGCTTGCTGCGACGTCGCAGAGCCGTGTTTTCATTCCACATTCCGAGGCGGACACCGACGAAGGCTTTCCCGACTTGTATTTGGAGCCGAGGACGGACATTTATCACGATTTGACACATAGTTATTTGATTGAGTTCAAATACGCAAAATCGGACGCCACCCAGACCGAAATCCAAAACAAAATTGCCGCTGGAATCCTCCAATTGGAGCGTTATTCCAAGGCTGACTTCGTTGTCAAAAAATCCAAAGGAACCACACTGCACTGTCTGTTGGTGGTCTTCAAAGGGATTGAAATGGTGGAATGTAGTCAGGTAAAGGAGATTAAATCATAAAACTTGCAAAATAATTCACTGCCGCAATCTTATCAACGGCGGCTATCGGGTCGAGACCGAAGGAGAAAATGCCGTGGCGTGGCACGATTACGAGTTTGCGCTCCGAAAGTGCCTTGGCGACATTGACGGTGTATTCGGGTGTGCCGTATTCAACGGTTTCGATGCCCTTCTTGAAAGTCCACATCTGGTCGGGCGAAAATTCGTGCGCCATCTCCATAAAACGCGCCGAATCAAAATCCAACTTCCTCATAGCAACTTCCACCTTCATCGGGTAGGCGTGTACAATGGAGAGCGGGGGATTTTTCTGAGTGTTAAAGAGGTTGTAGGCGTTCAAATGGATGATAAATTCCGACGAAATCTTCACCACTTTGTCGGCGATAAAATCGTATCTGTCGCCGTTTTCGAGTATCCTGACGATGCTGCCGCAGTCCATAGGCGTGCGCACAAAATCCGCCATCGAAATATGGTTGGCAGTGATGAAAATCATATTGTCCTGCACCTTCGGGAACGCCTGACCGATGTCATACTCGCCGCTTATCGACCGCCAGTCGCTGATGTTGCCGGGGAACGACGAGGTCACATTGAGGCTAATGGAGCCGCAGCGACCCTCCGCCCAATGATTGACGGCAAGGCTACGCGCCGAATCCACGCCCATACCAAGTTTCCTCGCAAGCGAGTCGTTTTTATATAAGATTGATGCCATCGGTAAAATGTGATTTACGTTGCAAATTTAGAAACACTTTGCGACATTGCAAAATTTTTTCGCAGTCTGCAACACATTTTTTTTCATTACTTTTTGATGCAAAAATTGTGCTACAATTTCCAATCGGAGAGGGTGACGTCGCCTTCTACGCCTTCTTCGATGAAGTCGGGCAGGTTGCAGAAAAAATCTATGCCCGTAAAAGTCTCCAATTGGTCGATTGTAAACACGTGGTTGCGAAGTTTGTGGTCGTTGGCGGAGTAACTTTTGCGGTGCTCAATCCAAAACGCCATCGCCTTGTACCTGCCGTCCTTGACGCACAGAATCGCCATATAAAAGTATTTTGGGACGATAATGCCCGCCTTGGTGCGTTCCAAAATCTGCGCCTCGTTGTCTATCGTGCCGCCTTTTACGACGTACAACGTGTCGCGGAAAGCATCTGTATTCCAACGTCTTAACATTTCCTCCATCTCCATCCAAACACCGGCGTTGAGCACGTTGAGTTGCGGATGCACGTTGGAATAGCAAAAAGTCTGGCGGTTCATCTCGCGGCTCTCCAATCGGTCGGCGGAGGCTATCATATGGCCACGGTCGTATCCGTTTTGGTAATGGTCGGCGTAAGTGGTGCGGTATTTTTGGGGGATTTGGTCGTCCTCGTGCCAGGCGTCGTCGCCGCTGCGGCGGACATTTTTGACGGCATTTCCGGCATACATTTGATATGCCGTCCAACGTTGAGCGCGTTTTTCGCAGTCCCATTCTATGAAATAATTTGTGCCGTAAGTGTCGTCGCATTTGCTGATAATCAGATTGTTGCGCGTATCTTCCGACGGTTCGGGACATTCGATGCGGCGCACGAGGTCAAGCCCTTCGCTCTTAGACAACGGCGACGGCTCGGCGGGTTCGGCTTCGGGTTTCAACGTGTCCTCCAACACGATTTCCTCGTACTGCACAAAGGCATCGTTTGGCTTCAAACACGCGCACGATGCCGCCGAAAACAGGAGCAAAATATATAAAGGTATGAGTTTCATTGTTGACAATTTTTCGTGGCTAAATTACGAAAAATTTTACATTTCACAAAATGCCTTTAACGTCATCTTCTCGCCACTTACCGGATGCGTGAAAGTGATGCTTTCGGCGTGGAGATAGAGCCGTGGGGCGGGGGAGTGGCCGTAGAGACGGTCGCCCTTGATTGGTGAGTTAAGTCCTTTATAATGAGCGCAATGCACACGGAGTTGATGGGTGCGGCCGGTGTGCGGAAAGAGGCGAAGTTTGGTTTCGTTGCTGTGGATGCTAATTACTTCATAATCTGTAACTGCCTCTTTGCCATTCTGAAAATCAACTATTTGGCGCGGATGGTCGTTTGGGTCGGGCATCAGGGGAAGGGAGATTGTGCCTTTCTTTTGGGTGATAATGCCACAAACTATCGCAACGTATGTTTTGTGGATTTTGCGCTCCTCAAACTGTCGGCGCAATTCATTGAAAACCACCTTGTTGCGCGCAAACATCAACAATCCCGACGTATCCATATCGAGCCGATGGCAAAAATACGATTCGCCAAACTGCTGTCTTACAATGTCTTCCGCCGCCGGACGGTCAGATTTGCCGTGGACGCTGAGCATACCCGCCGGCTTGTTGATTACGATGATGTAATCGTCCATATATACATATTCAAGTGGTTGATTGTCAATCGTTTCGTTAGTGATGTAGAACGGATTTGGCGGATAATTGAGACCGCGCAGCATAAAATCGAGTATCGGCTTGCACTTGCTGTCGCAGGCAGGATAATGATGGAGATGATGTCGGATTTCTTGTTTCGGCGATTCGCCCCACCAAAATTCCGCTATGGAAATGGGTTTAAGATTGTGATTATAAGCGTATTGCAACAATTTTGGCGCACAACATTCGCCGCTGCCGGAGGGCGGGAGTTTGCCGTTGTAATCGCGGAAAATGTCAAGCAAATTTTTCTTTTCGCCAAGATAATTGGAGAACACAAAATTGGAAAACAACCAATTTTGTAGGTCTTCCGAATCCTGTTTGCGCTGACGTTTCAGGGATTCCAAACGCGCATCGTGCTGCGTGATACGCGCTTTGATTTCAGCGAGTTGCGCTTCGGCGGTGCGGCACATTCTTTTGTATTCCGCTTTTTGGAATTGGGATTCTTTTATCAAAATTTCGTCTTCTTCTTTTGTGAAATCCTCGGCGGCACGACGAAGTGCGCGGCGTTGCTTTTCCGACTTCATAAACTCGTGGTAACTTGCAAGTGCCTGTTCATTGAACGTTTTTTCAGTGATAAGCAAATCCTTGTCGTCCAAATAGTTGCAGTCGTTTTCGAGAGCGATGATTTCAGCGTTGATATTGGAAATCATTCGCTCGTGGGTCTTGAAATATCCGTTTTCGTCGAGGTAATCAAACACTGCCGGCACAAAATAATCCGTCTTAAAACCGCCATTCAGTTGACCCGAAAACGCAAACAAGTTTTTGAGGCATCCGTCGCCGTCCTCCACGACAAGTACGCCAAGCATCTTGCCTTTGTCGAGTTCGGCGCGAAGTTCGGGCGGCTCGTCGTTGATAATGTGCGCCTTCAAATCCTCGAAAGCCTTA
>JAFXMJ010000443.1 GCA_017530465.1 Bacteroidales bacterium | reverse complement strand
GGCGTACTCGACAAGGCGGACAGCATGTTGCCAACCCCCGGCATCAAAGACTACTATTCCAACTCCGACCAATTCCCCAAAGAGGCGGCAAAAGTCCTGTCGATGGCAATGAACAACCCAGAATACAGCTTCTACGACGACAAAGGCGCCGTAAACCTCTCAGTAGGATTCACAGCATGGGAATTGGACGAGCGCGGTGGCGTGCTGCCCAAGCCTCTCAAAGGATTCCAAAGAAAAGAGGACAACTACTTCCCCACCATTGATTACCATTGGGACGGCGAAAAATTTGCCCGCAACGCCGACAGCAAGCCATGGAAAGAGGATTTGCAGTATTTTGAGTTAATCCCGGCAGAATGGAAATCCACAATCGCCTATCAAGTGGCTCAAAAACTCAACCTTGAAGAAGAATTCGACAACCAACAGAGCGAAAACAACAACGTATATCGTCTCTGGAAAGACGAATTTGACGCTCCTCAATACTACGTGATGTGTTTCCCGAACAAAGACGGCGGCTATACGGTCTTGACGTGCTACGGTCAAAACTATATACGTGAATACAAGACGTACACCTACAAAGACGGCAACATCACCGAATCCAATTTCAAATTGCCGATGTGTCAGCTGTCAGAACTATTGGACGCCAAAAAATGCGAAGGCCTCGACCAAGAACTCGCCGCCCTCCAAGAAGTGTTCAATAAGACTCCTCTCCTTGTGGCAACCTATAATATAAACTACTCTCCCACCGTACAGGAACTGTCGATTTCGTACTCCCTGTCCTGGGATGCCGACATGCCCAGCGAAGTGCGCAACAAGCTCAACAATATCGGCATCAATTGGCAAAACATCCCCAAATACAAATGGGACGGCGAACAATTCGTAAAACAATAACCCAATCCATTTTGCCAACAACAAAATAATACGTACCTTTCGGGCGTCAATTATTATAAAAACAAAAACACATCAACGATGAAACCAACAATCATCCCCACCCTCCTCGCCCTCGCGCTTCTCGCAGCATCCTGCGGCGGAGGCAACAACACGCAGACCCAAGGCGGCAATGCGACCGACACCGTCAACAACGCCGCACCGCAGCCCGTCGCCTACAAATACGTAGAGCCAAAGGACACCATCGCCAAGACGATATGGAACGCCATCAAAACCGAAGAACCCGAAGTGGCAAAAAACATCGCTTTGGCGGTAAAACTCAATCACATACCGCAGTCTAAGGCGGAGAATTACAAGTCGAAGACCTATTTGGAGTACCTCTACGAAATTCCAAACGAGGACTGCCACGACAATCCATTGTACGCCAGATACCACATACAATGCTACCAGACGCTCGACTCCTCATGGGTTGCCGTCATCGACGAACTTGTGCACGGTGAAAAGTTGAAGGGTGAGAAAATCAGCAGATTCTTCACGGCGCACTACAAGGACGGCAAAATCACCTTCCCGCCCAACTCCGACTACTTCACCAAGGGTATCAGCATCGCAGAAAACTACCACAATTATGTTTACGACCTCTGCACCCAGTTTGAAAACACGGGGCTCAGCTTCACCTCACAATACTGCTGGCCGCTCCAGTACCAATGGAACGGCAAAACCTTCGACCTCACATCAAAACTCATCACCGGCAATGTGGATACATACCAAGGCACATTCAAATACGATTTTGCCTCCAAGGAAGAAGAATACCGCGCTGTGAAAATTGGCGAGAAAGAGACGCTCGACCCGGGCAACGTCATCAAAGACGAAGACGGCAACATCCTTGCAAAATTCGACGTGATAGACGGCAAAGTGGAAGGCTACACTGTTGTGTCACCCTCGTGCGGCGTAGTGCAAAACATCTCGTACAAAACAGGCAACCGCTGCATCGGACACCAGCCCATCGCATTGGGCTTCCCCATCAAAAACGCGCTCGACTACGAGAAATACAGCCGCATGAAAGACACCGCCATCACCCAAGGCATGCAAGACGGCAAATACGTCATCACCCAACACTTAGCACACGACGAACGCGGCCGCGACAGCCGCGACATATTCATCGAATACACAGCCAAGGACGAAAACTCGCCCATCGAAAGCATCCGAGTATATACCAAGAAATTCAATGTGGCACTCATCGACAAGGTAAACGAAGCCACAAAATTGTCGCCAAAGGTCAAGGAAATTTTCAAGGCACTCCACTTCGATGAGAACGCCCCAGAATACGGCGGACTCAGCCACGCAAATATTTATGACCAAAACGGATTTGAAATCATTACCAACAACAAACAGCTCAGATTTCAGACCTACGACACCGACGTCGAAGGCAAATATTTGGCAGTATTGGCGGACAACGAATACGATAGGACACACTCCATCAAATTTTGGTACTACGAAAACGGTCAACTGACCCCCGCCGACATCCAAATCCCTAAACCAGACTACGACAAAGACGACATCCGCTACGACTTCATCGACGGCAACAGCGTATATTGCATGTATCATTGGGGCTGCGACGAAGAAAGCGAATATGACTCCTTCGAGACATTGTCGTTGCTATGGAACGGCAAACAATTCGTAAAGGACGAAGAATAATCACACCTGTAGGGACGCGGCGCGCCGCGTCCCTATTATCAAAACAAACCACAATGAGCAAATTCACAGAGAAATTAGAAGACATCTTCGACGGCGATTTTATAATCACACACGTCGTCTCCCGAATCATCGTGCTACTTCCGGTGGCGGCGATTGTGTGGTTTATGTGGTATATGGACTTGTGGTCAATCTTCGACCCCACGCCACGGGAAATATGGCAACAACGCGCCGACAGCCTCCCCGCCCTGACCACCGACCGCCAGATAGCCGACGCCATCGCCGGTGAGCCGCGCACGTACCTTATAAAAAACTACTGTTTCCAACAAGGCACCACAATCCGCGACACCCTTTTTGACCTTCTCACAGGCGAATACATGCTCATAGACATCCACGGCGAAGTGCACACACGACGAGGATACGGCGACCACAAAACTGAATATTGGACAGACTGCCGTTTGGCGACATTGTTTGGCGGATTGGAAATCGGCAGCGGCACGCCAATCCAAAACGCCGACTCGCTCTCCGTGATATTCTCGTCAAAAAACTATTGGCAGACCCTCACCGACGACGAAGTGGACCGCAACAAACTCGGTCACGTACAACAAAAAATGTACTATTACCCCGACCGCACAATGAACCTCGACAGCATCGGCGCAATCATCGACGAACTTCCCGAACAGTTTCATAAAAGCGTGGTGCGCACAAGGGAACAATTGGGCGAGTTCATCAAGACATACGAAGCCCGCTACACGCTCACATTCATGAAGCGCGACACCCCAGCAACATTTGCGGCTGTACTTGGCGACGGCAAGGCAGATTTCCACGCCTTCCACGACATCGCCAATTACTTCCTCGTAGGCTGCGACAACGTTACCGACACCTCCGACTACGAAACCAACTTCAACCTCGGTATGAAAATCGGTGCATGGTTCATCTTTGGATGCTTAGCGTTGCTGTTCGTATTCGCGCACAAACTGTTCAATAGAGATTAATAATTCATTCCACATACCACAACAAAAAAAACGTGCGGTACACCCAATGAGGTATGCCGCACGTTTTTTATAAAGATTGATTACAATCGTTATTTCTGAACATCAAACGTCAATCCGTTCCATTTTACGAGAATCTTTTTCGTCTCACCGCCGGGAAGGTCGTAAATTACGGCGTTGATGTCTTTGCCGACACGGGGAAGAGTGTAGATTACGAAAGGCCAAGTCCAATCTTCCCACTCTTTTTTGGTAATCTTCGTGCGCACACCAGTATTGTTGTCAATACGAAAATACTCGTCATCTTTGTGGTCTTGGCTAATGTGTTCGTAGCCGGTCGTAACTTCTGCGCCCAACTCTGACGCGGAGCAGCGATAAATCTTGTGCGTGTCGTTGTTGTAGAGATAGAGTCCAAAGCCGCCAAAGAAACCTCCCAGACCCATCAGCTTGCCGTTTTCAGAGCATGACTCAGAAACGGCAAAGACCTTGTGCTTACCATCAGAACAGTTCCAATAGCACATTTCCATTTTGGCGTCTCGTTTATAGTCTTGATCTTTCACGGCAAAATATAACTCAATGCACGCATAACCGTTTTTAGCGTCAACGGTTACTTTCTCAGTCCACTCCTCTGTTGTGGTCAACGGCTTGTGTTTGCGGTATTTAGACCAAACGTCACGAAAGTCGCATCCCCAACCGCACTCCAAACCATCGTCTTCTTCGGGAGGCGTCGGTTCGCCAATGTAGTATGTCGCGAAATCGGTGATGCTTGGCTTCTGTCCTGCGAATTTCAACACATCGGCGTACGAGTCTTTCTCAATGTCGGCATACGGATTTTGCGCCGACACGCCCGTTGCGAGTACCAACAGCGCAACAAAAATCAATTGAAATTTTATAGCTTTCATAATCATTAATTGTTTGGGGTTGTACAACTAATGATTCATCGCAAAAATTGTACCGCCCGCCCTCAAAAAAACAACCGCCACACATACCAACATGAATAATGCGACATCAGCTTCCTCAATTAACCTCAGCACACAGATTCATAAAAAAACAAAAATGCCGGATAATCACAAAGCAAATGATTATCCGGCATTTATCATTTATATTCGATTACAATCGTCAGTCAATTACAACTGAATCGTCCACATTGTGATGGAATAAGGTTCAACCTTCTCAGCAAATTTGGATTTAATTGATACAGATTCCTTGATGGGCATTATCGGCTGCTTGTCGTAGTTGTTTTCGTCGTTGGGATTGCCGGAGATTGTGGTCTTCTCCGCGCCGCCCTGAATCTTGAACTTGGTCAAGTCGATGTTCGCCTGGGCAGCCTGTCCGCCAGCGTTGCAGATTTTCACAAAGAGTTTCTTGGTCTTGCTGTCATAAACTACAGACTGACCGAGCAAATTGTCGTCCTTGCGGTCAAATTTCACGCAGTCGCCGTAGTAATAGTCGCCGCTCGACTGTCCAAACATCTGCTGAACATAGTAGCTGCAAGTGAGGTAGGGCCTCTCGTTGTCGAAGTAAATCAAGTCGGGATTCCAGTTGGTATTGTCCCTGCGGGCAAAGAGCGGTGCGTAAGATGTCATCACTACCACATCGGCGTTCCTCTCCACGTGCAGCAAGTAGAGACCCTCGGCAAGCGCGTCGATGAGTTTCTTGTCCTTGGCGGCATATTCGCCAAGATAAACCTTGGTCTTGCGGTTGCGCGGATAATTGTCGTACTGACGCGAAGAGAGGAAGTAGTCGCGAGGCTCATAGTAATGCTCGTCGATGATGGGGAGACCGATTTTCTCGGCAAACTTCCAGCCTTCCTCGTAGTCAGGATTGCCAGCGTGCGAACCAGAACCAGCCGTACCAACAATCACGATGTTGGGATACTTGGCGGTAATCTTGTCGTACATATACTTAAAACGCTCCTCAAATTCGGGCGTTATCTTCTCCTCGTTGCCAATGCCGAGGTACTTGAGGTTGAAGGGCTTGGGATGTCCAGCATCGGCGCGAACCTTGCCCCACTTGGTATTGACGTCACCATTTGCCCATTCGATGAGGTCGAGGGCGTCCTGCGTCCATTCGTCCATATCTGACATCGGGCAAGCGTCCTGAGCCTGTGTAGGCCACATATTCCAACCGCCATTGGTGCCCTGGCAACTTACGCCGCACGGAAGAATCGGCACG
>JAFXMJ010000442.1 GCA_017530465.1 Bacteroidales bacterium | reverse complement strand
GGACGATTGGATTTCGTCGCCGATGTACAAGATTGTGTATGCCTCGTCGCAGGCTGCACAAAGCCTCAAAGACCGCGAGCCG
Source organism: Bacteroidales bacterium (assembly GCA_017530465.1). Lineage (GTDB taxonomy): Bacteria > Bacteroidota > Bacteroidia > Bacteroidales > UBA3824 > UBA3824. Next base: position 2,995 of record JAFXMJ010000442.1, on the reverse strand, counting down.
CTTTCGTTCGACATCGAGCGCGACCCGCGCAACAAGGAACGCCTCAAACCGCTCCGCAACGTTATGGATCGCGAGAGCAAGAAGGTTGCCGCAGAAAATCTCAAAGTAACCATGCAGTCGCTCGCCGACGAGCACGGCTACTGGATGGATTCGGGCATATTCTTGATTCAATTGTTTGACAATTAATGTGATACGATTATGGCAAAACTCACATTATCTGTTAATACCGGCAACGACAGCACCCAAAAGCCAGCAGTGGATCAGCCCGCCGCCAACCGTCTTTCGATTACAAAGAAGGTGGTCTCGGCTGAGCCGGAAACGGCTGTCAATCAGGGCAGTGGAGCGTCGTTGTCGCAAAGGATAGACAATCCCAACCCCGCCTCGCCGTCCGAATTGGCTGACGACGTGGCTAAGTGGTTGATTGCGCAGTTTGGAGAGGATTTGTTCAATGAGCTATTGAAAAACCCCAACCTCAAACTGCCCTACGCCGAAGACGACATCACCGCCGAATCGTGGCTCGAACGCGGCATCAAGACGCTCTTCACGCAGGAAAACATCGCCCATATATATAAGGTAACAGCCAACATCGGTCAGTCAAATGCCGATGCCAACATCGATGCCGTTGTGGACGAGCGGATGGCGCAGAAGGTGGAGAAGTACAACGCCAAATTTCAGGAACTCCGCTCCAATATGGAGGACTTGGAGGGCGAGAAGGCGGAGTTGCAATCGAGATTAAACAAAACCCTCGAAGCCGACGCCTTTGTAAAGACCATTTTCCGCGGTGCCGACGGCGAGACCGAAGCCCAAAAACGCATCGCCCGCACCTTGGAAGACGCGATAGGGCAGGGGGGCGACGACGGGTTGCCGTCGTTCGTTACAAGGCTTGCCAAAGGTTGGTCTTCATTGCAATACGTATTGCAGACCTCTGCCGAGATAGGCGACGACAAGGAAAAGTTGGAAGTGGTTTACCCCGCACTCACCAATCTTTTGGCTTGTATTTCAGGATGTTATGTAACGGACAGACGAATGGTTCTCGAACTTGTGGCAAAACATTGCAACGAGTTTTTCTCCGATTACGATTTCATATCGCCGGAGCAGACCCTCAACGCCGACCCCGACATCCACAACGCCACCGGACTCGGCAACGCCCAAATCCGCGAAGGTGTTACATTCTGCGTCGTCCGCCGCGACACCAAAAAGACGGTCAAATATGCAGATGTAAAAGTCAACAAGTAAATTGAAAATGGAAAATTGAAAAATTGAAAATTATTAATTGAAAATTGAAATTCAAATAGTGATTTCATTTTTCGGTTTTCAATTTTCAACTTTCAATTTTCAACTTAAAATAATAGAAAAAATGGATACAGCAACAAACGAACTCATTCAGCAGTGCACCAAGGTTAAGCAGGTGATCGAGGACAGTATGAAATGGGTGTCTGACAATGTCGAGAAAGACAAGCAGGCGGTAACTATATACAACCTGAAAAAACTTCGCCGCGACGCCAAGCGTTACGAAAACGCCCTGCCGCGCCGTCCCTCCGTTGCAATCTTCGGACAGAGTCAGGTGGGCAAATCGTACTTGGTCTCCAACCTCGCCAAAACTCCCGAGGCTACGTCGCTTTTCGTAAAAGTGCCCGACACAGGCGAGGATGTGGATTTCATCGCGTCCATCAACCCTCCGGGCGGCGGCAAGGAGGCTACGGGTCTTGTATCGAGGTTCACGACCGCCGACCCGTGGCAGCCGGGATTCAAGCCGTATATGCTCCGCCTATTTTCGCAGGCGGATTTGGTGAAAATCATCAGCAACGGCTACCTCTCCGACATCACACATTACACCTACACCATCAATCGCGACGAGGTTCAGAAGAAGTTGCAGGCGATGGCGGCTACGGTGCAGCAGTCGCCCTGTCCGGGATTCACCGAGGACGACGTGTATGACGTGAAGGAGTATTGCAACAACAATTTCCGCGACCACTTCATTATCAAGGACTTAAATAACATCAACTTTTGGGACGACATTGCAGCCATCATCCCCTACATCGATTCGAGCCGCAGGTTTGAGATTTTTGAGGTGATTTGGGGCAAGCAGCCATTCTTCACCGATTTGTTCAAGAAGTTGAGCGACGGATTGAAACAGGTGAACTTCCTTCCCGAAATCCGCACCGAACTCGCCGCACTCACCCCGCAGCAAGATACAATCCTCGATGTGGAGCGTCTGCGCGAACTCTACAAGGACGTCAAGAAACCGCCTGTAAATTGTTATGACGGCGGCACACTCCTTGCAACCCTCGACCGCAGCATCCTCTCGGCACTCACCGCCGAGGTTGTGCTCCCGCTCTCCGACACTACCGCCGACAATCCAAAGCGCAAGTTCCTCAAAGAAGCCGACGTCCTCGACTTCCCGGGTGCGCGTTCTCGTCAGCAGATTCCCGAGGTAACATTCGAGGAAAAAGACAACAACGACAAACTCCTCGTGTTCCTCCGTGGTAAGATTGCGTTCTTGTTCAATCGTTACAACTTCAACTACGAAATCTCCACACTCCTATTTTGTATGGACGACAAGCAGCCAGAAGTCGCCGATTTGCCAAAATTTCTCTACGAATGGATTCGCAACACCCACGGTGGATCGCCTGAGAAACGCGCAGAGCGTGAGCGTCAGTTGGCGTTGCTCGTACAGCAAAATGACATCGAGAAGTTGATACCGCTTTTGGTATGCTTCACCAAATTCAACATCGAACTTGCCGGCAACCCCGCCACAGAGCGTCCCGGCGAACTCGGTCCCCACAATAGCAAGTGGACAGCCCGCATCGGTGCCAACTTTGCCGACCAGATGGGCATTTCTGTCGGCGACTTGTGGATTCAGAATTGGGACAACAACGGCCCCTTCAAAAACGTGTTCCCACTCCGCGACCCGAAGTGGAGCAAGTCGTTCTTTGAAGGTATGGACACCGACGGCAAGGAGATTCAACTCCGTCCCGAGTACGTGCAGAAGTTT
>JAFXMJ010000441.1 GCA_017530465.1 Bacteroidales bacterium | reverse complement strand
GTCTCCTGGAATGCGTCGGTGCCAAGGAATCCGCTGCCCACCTGTCCGGTGATGACTACCATCGGCACTGAGTCCATATTGGCATTGGCGATGCCGGTGATGGTGTTGGTGGCGCCGGGGCCGGAGGTTACGATGCAGACTCCCACCTTGTTGGAAATCTGCGAGTAAGCCTGCGCCTCGTGTGCTGCGGCCTGTTCGTGGCGGGCGAGCACGTGCCTGATTTGTCCTTGGTTGATGTAGTCGTAGAGGCTGTCGTATAGCGGTATTACCGCGCCTCCCGGATAGCCGAATATGGTGTCAACTCCTTCTGCAAGGAGCGACTTTACAACGGCTTCCGATCCTAAAATTTTTCCCATAAGATTATGTTTATCAAAAATTTTTGCGAAGATACGAATAATTATTGAAACAACGAAATATTGGAGCGCATTTTTTTCGCGGATACACAATACAAAAGCGCACACCCGAATTTTATTCCTGATGTGCGCTCCAACAACTTTAAATTTTAAGAATTTGAGAAAGTGGGAGTTAGAGGATTCGAACCTATGACCCTCTGCTTGTAAGGCAGACGCTCTGAACCAACTGAGCTAAACTCCCGATGTATTGTTTTTGTGGGAGTTAGAGGATTCGAACCTATGACCCTCTGCTTGTAAGGCAGACGCTCTGAACCAACTGAGCTAAACTCCCGTTCTTATTTTGACGTTGCAAAGGTATGTACAATTTTTATATTCTCCAAATCATTTTGCAATTATTTTTGTAAAATTTTTCGGTTGTAATGCCTAACTTTTTGTCAATTAAGATGATAGATATTACAATTTTTTGTCATTCGGTGGGGTGCACTTTGCCCGATTCTCTCAAATATTGCCCTGTATATGATTCTTTGCACTTCGCCAATTGCTCCGGCGTGCCGGCAAATACAATGTTGCCGCCTTCCTTGCCGCCCTCTTTGCCGAGGTCGATGACGTAATCGGCGCATTTGATTATCTCTGGGTCGTGCTCGATGATGACGGCTGTGTTGCCACGGTCGATGAGCGCGTTGATGGCAGCAAGAAGTTTCTTGATGTCGTGGAAATGCAGACCTGTGGTTGGCTCGTCAAAGATAAACATCGTGTGCTGTCCCTGTTTTTCGCTGAGGAGGAACGACGCCAACTTAATCCTCTGATTTTCACCGCCGGAGAGTGTTGACGACGGCTGACCGAGTTTGATGTAGCCAAGTCCAACTTGCGAAAGTACGGAAAGTTTTTGGGCAATTTTGACGGCTGTGTTGTTTTTGACATCTTCGCCAAAAAACGCCTGTGCCTCGTCCACCGACATATTGAGGACGTCGTAGATATTCTTGTCACGGTATTTTACCTCCAAAGTCTCGTCCTTGAACCTGCGTCCCTGACAACTCTCGCACACCAACGTAACGTCCGCCATAAATTGCATCTCTACTTTGATGATGCCTTCGCCCTGACATTCGGGGCAGCGTCCGCCGTCGGTATTGAATGAAAAATATCCCGGCGTGTAGCCCATCTGACGGCTAAGTTGTTGGTCTGCAAAGAGTTTGCGTATGTCGTCGTATGCCTTGATATAACTTACAGGATTGCTGCGAGTTGATGTGCCAATCGGGTTTTGGTCAACGATTTCCACGCCGTCGAGCATTTTGAGGTCGCCGTCGATGCTGTCGTGTTCGCCCGGTTTTTCGCCCTGGTCGAGCAACGTCTGCGCAAGGGCAGGGTAGAGGATGCCTTTTATCAATGACGATTTGCCCGAGCCGCTCACGCCGGTAACTACCGTCATCAGATACAATGGTATCTTTACGGTGATGTTTTTGAGGTTGTTCATCCTCGCGCCGTGTATCGTGATGCCCGCGCCTGACTTGGGATTCCACATCCGTCGTTTGGGCAATGGTATCTCCATTTCGCCTGTCAAATATTTGGCTGTGAGGCTGTTGGTGGCTTTGCAAAGGTCGTCGATTGCACCCTCAAACATTATTTCGCCGCCAAAAACTCCCGCCTCGGGGCCTATGTCGATGATGTGGTCGGCGGCGCGGATAATCTCCTCGTCATGCTCAACAACCAAGACCGTGTTGCCAAGGTCGCGGAGTTTGCGCAGGACGTTGATGAGTCGGTGCGTGTCGCGGGTATGGAGGCCTACGGAAGGCTCGTCCAAGATGTACAGCGAACCCGTAAGGCACGATCCAAGGCTCGTAGCCAAATTGATGCGCTGCGATTCGCCGCCCGAAAGCGTAGATGAAAGCCTGTCTAATGTGATGTAATGCAATCCTACGTCGCACAAAAATTCCAACCGCGAGATGATTTCCTTCAAGATTCGGTCGGCGATTTTGCGGTCGGTGTCGCAGAGCTCTATGTTGCGGAAGTATTCGAGCAATTCGTCGGCGGGCATCTTTACAATCTGGTCGATGCTGCGTCCCGACACCTTTATATATGTAGCCTCCTTGCGCAGACGCGAGCCGCGACATTCGGGGCAGATGGTCTGTCCACGGTAACGCGCTATCATCACGCGGCATTGTATCTTGTAACTCTCCTTCTGCAACATCTCAAAAAACTCGTTGATGCCGTGAAGTCCGCGCCGTCCCGTCCAAAGGATGTCCTTCTCCTCGTCGGTGAGCATATTATAAGGTGTGTGGATTGGGAAACCGTGTTTCGCCGCCTTCATACAAAAATCGTCCTTCCACTCGCCGAGTTTGGGACCATTCCAACATTTGACGGCGTTTTCATATACCGAAAGGCTTTTGTTGGGTACTACGAGGTCTTCGTCAACGCCCATCACGCGCCCAAGTCCGTTGCATTTAGGACACGCGCCGAGGGGGTTGTTGAAGGTGAAAGTATTGACGCTTGGAGCCTCAAATTTGATTCCGTCCGCCTCAAACCTCGTGCAAAAACTCTCTGTGCGAGGCTCTTGCGCTCCGGGCTCTTGGATTTCGAGGAGACAGTCGCCGTCGCCCTCGTAAAAAGCCGTCTGTATGCTGTCGCCCATTCG
>JAFXMJ010000440.1 GCA_017530465.1 Bacteroidales bacterium | reverse complement strand
CGATATTGATGTCAATATTTCCCAAAGACGGTATCAGTGTGTCCAAGGATTTGACGATGTATTTTCCGTCGCTGTCCGAGTGGTGGCAGGACGACGGTCTGCCAAATGGTTTGGGCAATTCGTTCATCCCCGACCTTGTGGAAGAGGACCAAAAGCAACAGCCCTCGCAATCGGATTCCACCGTCGTATCATCGGAGCAAAATGCTGATACATTGGTAGTTGCCGATATGAGTGACGTGCCAACATTCGATTCGAGCGTTTATAATTTCAAGCCGCGCCCCATCAACGTCGAGGGCATCCGTCAGCCGTTGGAGCTGCCTGCGTCGGGTTTGGGATGCTTGAAGACGCTTTTTGACGCTTTGACCAATCCCAACGAACTCGCCAAGGTGGTGCGCATCATCCATTATGGCGATTCGCAGATAGAGGCAGACAGGATTTCGGGCTATCTTCGTTACAAGTTGCAACAGCAATTTGGCGGCTCGGGTCCCGGTCTTGTTCCCGCCAAAACCGCCTACGACTACAAAGCCCCTTGCGAAGTGGTCAATGAGGGCGATTGGAAACGTTACACGATTTTCCCCTTTGTGGATACCGCCGTCCATCACGCCAAATACGGTGCGTTGGCGGCGTTTGCCAAATTTTCGCCGATGATTAATGGTGGTGTCAAGCCCGCCCCAAAAACTGCACAGCCGTTGCAGATGCCTGATTCGTCGGGCGCGGATTCTGCGGCGGTGGTGTCGGTAGATTCGTTGTTGTTGCCCAAAATCCCCGAATACAAGCCCAAAGAGCCTGAGAAAATTTACCACGCATCGTTGGAGTTCAAGCCTTTCAAGTATGGCTACGGCAATTCAAAGACCATCAAGAAGGTGCGTATGTTTTACGGCAACCACACCAAGCCTTGCAGCGTCCGCGTGATGGACGGCGAGACCATTTTGTATGCCGATTCATTGAAACCCAACGACTTATACGCCATAAAGACGTGGAATTTTGCGCAGACTCCCGAACAGTTTCGTATGGAATTTTCGGGAGCCGACAGCCCGGAGATTTATGGTTTTGCGATGGACGGTTTGAGCGGCGTAGCCGTTGACAATATACCGTTGCGTGGATGCTCAGGCACGATTTTCGTCAAGATGAACGCCGTGCACCTCGGCGGTATGCTGAGGGATTTGAACGCCAAATGTTTGATTTTGCAGTTTGGCGGCAATGCCGTGCCGTCGCTCAATTCAGAAAACGTTGTCGCCTTCAAGAATTACCTCGCGTCGCAAATCAGGTATTTGCGGCGGATACATCCGGGAGTGTCGATTATTTTGATTGGCCCTGCCGATATGAGCACCAAGGTTCAGGATCATTACGAAACATACGAGATTTTGCCCGAAGTGGTGCGGCTGTTGCGCGAGGCGGCAATGCAAAACGACTGCGCGTATTGGGATATGTACGAGGCGATGGGCGGATTGAACACGATGCCCGATTGGGTGTTCCACGACCCGCCGTTTGCCGAGAAAGATTTTGTGCATTTCACCCCGACCGGCGCAAACGCAATGGCAAAAATGTTTTATAACGCCCTGATTACGAGGTACAACGAATACATTAGGAAAGAGAAATGAGGAAAGAGGAACGAGGAATCAACCAATCAATAAATCAACCAATCACTAAATCAACAAATCACTAAATCAACAAATCGAAAAATGAAAAAAAATATATATTTGCTTTTGATGATTTTGATGTCGGCGGCGATGACGGTTTCGGCGCAGGACTATCCGTATGACATTGATTTTTATGACTTTGCGGATTATTCCAAGGCGAAGATTGTCTTTGACAAGGATTCGTCGTCGTTCAGGAAATTGCACGTGAAGTTGGATTCGATGATACGTTATGGCAAATCGAGCCTCAGCATCGTGCAGCTCGGCGCGTCGCACACTCAGGCGGATATTTTTTCGGGTCAGATGAGGCAACGTCTCCAAACTTTGCACCCCGGTCTGATTGGCGCGAGGGGTTTTGTGTTTCCTTACAAGATGACCAAGACCAACAACCCCACCAACTATATCATCAAATATTCAGGCACTTGGACTTCCTGCCGCAACGTGGAGTACCGCAAGACCTGCGACCTTGGCATTTCGGGTGCGTCGGCTACCACAACCTACCCAAATGCTTCTCTCGTCATCACGATGAACCCCAACAACCCCATCCAATACGACTTCAACGAGGTCAAGGTGTTTTCCGCGCATTTTGCCAATATGTACGACATTGTGCCCGCCGGTGAGATGGGCGCATATACGGTTACAAGGGTTGACAGTTTGGGCTATATCGATTTCAAATTCGCTAAATATCAGACTGTTGCAAGTTTCCGCCTGATGAAGACTTCCGAGGCGCAACACTCGTTTACCCTTTATGGTTTTTCGCTTGAAAATGACAATCCCGGCATCACTTACCATTCCATCGGCATCAACGGCGCGAGCCTGATTTCGTGGCTCAGGTGTCAGCATTTTGCGCGGCAGTTGCAGCTATTGAAGCCCGATTGGATTCTGATTTTGCTTGGCACCAACGATGGCTATGTCACCAACTTCAATCCTGAAAGGTTTTACAGCGGCTACGTGGATTTGATTTCGCGCATCAAGCAATATTGTCCCGATATTGTGATTACTTTTGTAGTGCCCAACGATTGCTACCTCTACCGCAAGCGTCCCAACCCCGCCACCGAAGAACAAGAAAAACAGGTGCTCCGCCTCGTGGCTAAGTATCACGAATCGATGTTCAGCGTCTATGACTGTATGGGCGGCTTTGGCTCGTCCAAGGTGTGGGCGGAGCGCGGTTTTATGGCTGCCGACAAGGTTCATATGTCAGTTGCGGGCTACAAATTGTGCGCTAATATGCTCTTCAATGCGTTTTTGCGGACGTATGACAATTATTTAGACGCCGAAAAAAAGAAGTGATTTTTTTTGTTGATTGTCGAAAATTTTGTAGATTTGCAAAAACTTTTTGACAATGGCAAACACGAACCTTACAGCGGCTAAAACGGCAAAAAATGACGAGTTCTATACGCAACTTGGTGATATTGTAACCGAAGTTAATGCGTATTTGGAGTATGACCCCGATGTCTTTCGAGGCAAAGTTGTTTTGTGTCCGTGCGACGATCCCGAGTGGAGCAATTTTACAAGGTATTTTGCAAGTCGTTTCGATTCACTGGGTTTGAAAAAACTTATTAGCACTTCATACGCTTACAACAGCAAAGAGCCAAAGCCAAGTTTTGTTTGGCAACCGACGCTTTTTGAATCGTTGAATCCAAATTTTGATGCTGTCAAATCTCCGAAACTCGGAAAAATATTCACTTTGACTGACAAAGAAGAACCCCCACGTGATATTAACAAACTTCAATGGAAATATTTGGAAGGCGATGGCGACTTCCGTAGTAAAGAAGTTACCGAACTTCTGAAAGAGGCTGACATTGTGGTAACTAACCCACCTTTCAGTTTGTTTAAAGAGTTTATGGCGTGGATTTTTGCCCAAAATAAAAAACTTTTGGTGATTGGGAATAAAAACTGTGTTACCTACAAAGAAATTTTTCCGCTCATAAAAGATAACAAACTTTGGTCGGGCAGAACAGAATGGTCAGGCGGTTTGTGGTTTGAGACAACCGACCCAAACGATGTGGACAAGGTTGTGAACGGTGTAAAAATGAAAAATGTCTCGTCTGTTTGGTTCACTAACCTTGAACACGGCAGAAGACATATGCCACTTCCGTTGATGACAATGGCACGGAACTGCAAAGGCAAACACAAGGAATTAAAAGAAAACGGTTATCTTAAATATGATAATTATGATGCGATAGAAGTTCCTTTTACCGATGCAATCCCTACTGACTATGAGGGAGTTATGGGAGTTCCAATTAGTTTCTTGGACAAATATTGCCCCGAGCAATTTGAAATCCTTGGTATGTGCGAAAACGAGGATTTGTATGGAATGAAAACCAAAGTCTATACGACAGAAGAATGTAAGGCGGCATATTTTGCTAAGTTTGGCAAAAAAGGAACATACGACCTCAATGCGAGTGGTGTTGTAATAATTAACGGTGTATACGAAAAGGTTTATCAAAGAATTTTAATCAAACATAAGAAATGATTACGACACTTAGAACTGACATAACAATAGCGCAGATTTGCGAAGGATTTGAATATAACGAGTTGGAAGGTAAGGGCTTGTTCGGACTTAATGGTCGACTGACCATCCAGCCTGAGTATCAACGTAATTATATTTATGCCGAATGTAATAAGGAGGCAGCCGTGATAGATTCCATAATAAAAGGTTATCCCATCGGATTAATTTACTTTGTAAAAAAAACTGATGGAAACTTTGAAGTCTTGGACGGGCAACAGCGCATTACAAGCATCGGACGTTTCATAAGAGAAAAATTTCCGATGGTTGATGGTGTGGGTAATTGTCATTTCTTCCCGGGTCTTGCCCCCGACTTGCAGAAAAAAATACTACAAACGAAACTTACAATTTACGAGTGCGAGGGAACCGAAACTGAAATTAAAGAATGGTTTAAAACCGTAAACATTGCCGGTATCCCATTGAATGAACAGGAATTGTTGAATGCTATTTATTCAGGCAAATTTGTTACAAAGGCAAAATCTGTGTTCAGTAATTCTATTAATTCGAATGTCGGTTTTTGGAGTAATTTCATAAAGGGGTCTGTAAAACGTCAGGATTTTTTGCACACTGCGCTTGATTGGGTGAGTAAAGGTAATATTTCTGAATATATGTCGGCACATAGACACAGCGATGACATTTCTGAACTCGAAAACTATTTCAATTCTATAATTGATTGGATTGATGAAACTTTTAGTGATGTTAAACCAGAAATGCGTGGTTTGGAATGGAATCGTCTTTTCGAATCCTACCACAGTAATACCTACGATCCTCAGCAAATTTCAAAACGTGTCAGCGAACTTTACGCCGACGATTACGTCAAGAACAAGCGCGGCATCTTTGAATACCTTCTTGGCGGTGAAAAGGATAAAAAACTCCTTGATATCCGTTTATTCGACGGACCTACCAAAAGAACCGTATATGAACGACAAACAATAGAGGCGAAAGAAAAAGGCGTGTCAAATTGCCCTTATTGCGCATTGGAGCACGGTTCGCATTACGACACGATATGGGATTTGAAAGATATGGACGCCGACCACGTGTCCGCTTGGAGCAAGGGCGGTGCGACCGACATCAACAACTGTCAAATGTTATGTAAAAACCACAACCGTGCAAAAGGGAATAGATAGATGGATTCGCTTTTTTCAATGGACTATTTTGTGAGCCTATTCACATTCAATCCGGAGAAGCCGTTGCTGTTTACGCAGTTTTATTTTTGGGGATTCTTCGCGATTGTGATGGCTCTGTATGCCGTTGTGTATAAGCGGATTGCATTGAGAAACATCTATCTCCTCCTGTGCAGCCTTTTTTTCTATTACAAGACGAGCGGCGTATTCCTCGTCCTTCTCATATTTACCATTGTATCAATATATTACATCACTAATTGGATGCACCGGCAGCCCGACGGGACGCGGCGAAAACTCATCTTGGCGTTGGGCGTGGTGGTCAATCTGATGATATTGTTTTATTTCAAGTACACCGCCTTCATCGTAGAGTCTGTCAACGGGATTTTTGGGACTGATTTTCACGTTGTTAATTACTTCTCCACGGCGACCAACGCGATGTTCGGGACCAACTTTGTGACCGACAAGATTGTGTTGCCGGTGGGTATATCGTTCTTTACATTTCAGGCGATAAGTTACTGTGTGGACGTCTATAACAGAAAAATCGAGCCGGTGAAATCGGTCTTGGACTTTGGATTTTACGTTTCGTTTTTTCCTCAGTTGGTGGCAGGGCCCATCGTGAGGGCGTCGGAATTCGTGCCGCAGATTTACAAGCCGTATTCCTTGTCAAAACAGGATTTCGGTATGGCTATCTTTATGATTTTGAAGGGTTTGATTAAGAAGATTTTTATCTCCGACTATATTTCCATCAATTTTGTGGATCGTGTTTTTGATTCGCCGATGAAATATTCGGGCTTCGAGACTGTGATGTCGCTGTATGGCTATTCGTTGCAGGTCTATACCGATTTTAGCGGCTACACCGACATTGCGATTGGCTTGGCGTTGCTGATGGGATTCAGGCTGAGCATCAATTTCAATTCGCCTTACAAAGCAAAATCGACGGCTGAATTTTGGCATCGTTGGCATATATCGCTCTCCACTTGGCTCAAAGATTACCTTTACATTCCAATCGGCGGCAATAGGAACGGCTCTTTTGGCGGTTATGCTTGTTGGGTGGTGATATTGTTGGTGTTTGTGATGCTGAGCGGCAGTATGATTTTGGCGGGGATATTGTTTTGGGCGATGGTGATTTTGGTGATAATTTGCTATTTCTTCCCGAATTTCAAGCACACGATGGTCACAATGATGAACAACCAAATCACAATGCTCCTCGGCGGTCTGTGGCACGGGTCAAGTTGGATGTTTGTCACTTGGGGCGGCTACAATGGCTTCGGTCTCGTGGTCTATAAACTGTGGAAAAAAGAGACTCAGGTCTTCCGTTGGATACTCCTCGTATTGTGCAATGTGGCGGCGTATATTACTTATACTCAGAATGTTTGGCACAATCCGCACGGTGTTGTACTTTGGATAATGGCTGATGCGGTTTGGTTTTATTGCTATTTTGTATGGGTAATCAAATTGGCTCAGGAGCGTCCGCACCGCGTGTTGAAATACATCCTCGGCGTCATATTGATAACATTTTTTTCACTTTGTGCTGTAATTTTGACTGGACTTTGGAACGAAGATGTTAGGTATATGTCGTGGATTTTGCTTACCTTTGTGGCGTGCGCGGTGTTTTACGTCTTTGACAATTGGGATATGTATTTCCCTGGTGTCGAAGTCAATAATCGCGTGGCTTCGTGTCTGTTGTGGGGCAATTTTGTGGCGGCGGTATGGATGTGTTTCTTGGGGCACACTGGCGGCTGGAACATTTTGTGGCTCTTGGCGTCTGTGGTTGCGCTTGCGGGATACGTGTTTGCAATTACAAAACAGCAAATCAAAGAACCCGGGAAGTTTATCCCGTACATTTGGGGCATTTTCCTGACGTTCAATTTCATAACGTTCACGAGGATATGGTTTCGCGCACAGGACACCGATACGGTGGAGATGATGTTGGAGCGGCTGTTCAACGGCTGGGGCGACATCTCCCTGATACCGACTATGGTGGCGAGCTACCGGAAGGTGTTTTTGGTGATTTTGATGGGAATGGTGGTGCATTGGCTGTCCGTCCCCTTCAAGGAAAAATACACCAAATGGTTTGTGGACTCCGCCCTGTGGGTGAAGATATTGATATGCGTTTTTACGGTGTTTATGCTTTATCAGGTGAAGGCATCTGATTTGCAGCCGTTTATATATTTCCAATTCTAACTTAAAATGTACTGAT
>JAFXMJ010000439.1 GCA_017530465.1 Bacteroidales bacterium | reverse complement strand
TTGACGCCCATATCGGTGGGCGACTTGTAAGGATTCTCACCATAGATGCCCTCAAAGATAGCGTTGAGCACCGGGAAAATCTCGATGTCGCGGTTATAGTTGACCGTCGTAACTCCGTATGCGTCAAGGTGGAACGGATCAATCATATTGACGTCGTTGAGGTCGGCCGTGGCCGCTTCGTAAGCCACATTGACAGGATGCTTCAGCGGGATGCTCCATATCGGGAAGGTCTCGAACTTGGCATATCCGGCTTTCACGCCCTTGCGATTCTCTTGATATAACTGACTGAGGCACACAGCCATTTTGCCGCTGCCAGGTCCCGGAGCTGTGACGACCACCAAGGGTCGCGAAGTACGTATGAACTCGTTGCGACCGAAACCTTCGGGCGAGCAGATCAGTTCCACATTGGTTGGATAGCCCTCAATTAAATAATGATAATACACACTGATTCCCAGGCGTTCAAGACGCTCGCGGAAAGCTTGCGCACTGGGTTGACCGTGATACTGCGTGATGCAAACGGCGCTGACCAGCAGGCCGCGGCCTTGAAACTCGTCGCGCAGTCGCAGCACATCGTCGTCATAGGTGATGCCCAAGTCGGCACGCACCTTGTTCTTCTCGATATCGCGCGCGCTGATAGCGATAACAATCTCAGCGTCATCGCGCAACTGCATCAGCATTTTCAACTTGCTGTCAGGCTCGAAGCCGGGCAGTACGCGGCTGGCGTGGAAATCGTCGAACAGCTTGCCGCCAAATTCAAGATAAAGCTTGTCGCCGAACTTGGAGATACGCTCCTTGATGTGTTCGGATTGGATTTTGAGATACTTCTCGTTGTCGAAACCGTGTTTCATAAAACAAAATATTAAACCCCTCGGCATCCGAAAAGGCTGCCTTGAGGAGATGATATAAATTAATGAACTACGGGATACAAAAATACAAACTTTTCGAGGAACAGCAGAAAATAAATGCACACCAAAATCAACAAAAAGCATTAAACCGATAAAAAACAACGTTTTAAAATGTTGAAAAAACAGCTCATCCTGCACTTGCAAACCGAAACAAAAGGTGACAAAAAAGTTTTTTCAGGGCTCAAAAAAGGTTTTTCGGCAAACTTCGATTACAAGCAATCCGTCACCGACAGAGGACAAATCCAAGCCCTGAATCGGTGAAAATGACAAATCGCCCGAAGTTTGCCGACAAACAGAAATAACATTCTGATTGACAACACATAGCAAAGGTTTTAAAAAAGTTGCAAAGAGCCGCGGAAAGGACCAAAAATACCCTTTCACAACTCTCTGATTTCCATATACCAAATTCTTATCAAAGTTTACTCAAACTCTTATCAAAGTTCACGTCAGTAAAGTTTGATAGGAATTTATCAAAAAGTCTGGTAGAATAAGATACGGCGGCGAGGCGGTTTTTGCCGGGGCGCAGTGATGCCTGCCGGCAAGCGAAACTGCCGGCTGGAAGCGCGGCGGAATAAGGGCTGCGACACGGAAGGCCAAAAAAATTTTCGTCTGTGCCAAAACAAAACAAGCGCAGCTACGTTAGTAAGATATGAAAAAAGTATTCTGGATTTCGCTCATCACCCTTTTCACCCTTGCCGCCGCAAGCCTCCTCTTCGTGCAGTACACTCAGATGCGCCGCACAGTCGAAGTCAGCGACAACCTGTTCAATATCAGCGTCAATAACGCTATGGACGATATGATTGAGCAACTCAACCGATTGAAGGTGGAGGACTATATCAGTCAGAACGACCGCTACAAGCTGCTCAAATTCAAGCGCATCGACGAACTGAACGAGCGGATGCAGGACATCGTCAAGCAAAACTATTCGGTTTTTTACGACACAACCCTTGTCCGTGTAGGCATCACTATGATTGACAGCGTTATACTGCTGCCAGGTGCCACCGTTTCGCACGAAGACAGCAGCGCTATCGCCTCCTACAACTCGGTGCTTGCCACACGCGACCGCCTGCTCAACAGCCCCGACTTCTACAATCAGTTTGTCACCGACATCAGCGAGTATGTGGTTGACAACATAATGACTTCCAACACTTTCAACTTCACATTGCTCGACTCGCTCATTACCGACAAATTGATGCTAAACGGCGTCGACATTGCTCCCTACATCGGCGTCTACGACAATACCAACAACAATTTCCTATATTGCAACGCCGAGGGCAAAGAGCAGAAACTCATAGAGTCGCCCTACAAATACCGCTTCCACCCCAACGGTATGATGTCGCCCAACGAGTATTTCGTGGTGCTCCAGTTCCCGTTCTCGTCGCTGCTCCTCAAGGAAAACTCGACAATCTACTTCGTTATCAGTCTGTTCCTCGTCATTTTCATCCTCCTGTTGTTCCTGCTCTCCATCCGCGCCATCTTCCGCAAAGAGAAGCTCGACCAGATGAAGTCGGACTTCATCAACAATATGACCCACGAAATCAAGACCCCGATAGCGACCATCAGCCTGGCCTGCGAGATGCTGCAAGACCCCACCATAAGCACCGACCCGGCCACCAACGGCACCTATATCGGCATCATAAGCGACGAAAACCGCCGTATGCGCGTCCTCGTAGAGACCATTCTGCAGAGCGCCAAGATGTCGAACAAGAACTTTTCGCTTAACATCAAAGAGCTAAATATCAACGAGCTGATAGAGAGCGTCAGCAAGCATTTCCACCTGCGCATAGAGTCGCGCGGAGGCTCGTTGAAGTGCGACCTACAGGCGCAGCCACCGACCATCTACGCCGACGAACTCCATATCACCAATATGGTCTACAATCTGATAGACAACGCCATCAAGTACTCACCCGAAAAGATTGACATTCAGGTAGCCACACGCACTGAAGGCGCCAACACAGTCATCACGGTCACCGACCACGGGCTGGGCATCAGCAAGGAAGACCAGAAGCATATCTTTGAGCGTTTCTACCGCGTATCTACCGGAAACGTACACAATGTCAAAGGCTTCGGCATCGGTCTCAACTACGTCTATCAGGTCGTCCAGCTCCACCAAGGCACCGTCACCATCGACAGTACCCCCGGCGAAGGCTCCACCTTCACCATCACCCTCCCGCAAGAGTGAAACGGATTTTGCCAATTCAAATATTATTTGTAATTTTGCAAATCGAAAACGATGATAATTTGCCATAAATAAAAATGTTCACACAATACGCAGAATCACAATACAACGAGTATAAGAAAGCATTAACTTTTTTTAAGCATAATCCCCAGAGGCTTATTGATGCAGAAAAGTTCGTAATGACTGAAATACTCCATTTCATCGACATTCACCAACCTGAAATCAAACGTGATTATGACGAGGCTTCCTACCTTTATTCATTTTGGAAGAATTATCCACCATTGGATAGAGGAAGAGCTCCTGTTGGCGACCAATATCCGTGGATTGAGGTTGGAGAACAAGTCTTTGGGAATAAACTGCAACGTCATTTTAATGCAAATTTTGCAGTAAAAGATTCTGGATTGCCATCTGGTGCTGATGATCGATGTATAATTTCAAGCGAGCGTATCAAACAAATACTTGGCATTACTGATTCTGTGTGGGTTTTTATTGACATTAAGTCAGCCGGTCCTCGTGATGATTATGACCACGCAGTGATGTCGCCATACCAAATCTCTGGCTCTGGAAATTGGAGAAAAATCGACGATGGCATAACGAACAATCCAATTAAAGCTACCGGCAAAAAAGCGACACACGATTTCTATTGTTCTCTATCGCCTATTTACGTCCTAAGCGACGGTACAATTGCACCGCTTTTGACTTTTGTCATAAAGCCTGTGTATGAAATGATAAAAGAACCAAAAACAGACAAAACCATTGGTCAGCCGCTTGCAAAAATCAAAATTGCAAGTATACCTAACGGAATACTATTAACAGGCAATCCAAACTACAACAAAAAATATTCAGGTCTGTTTTACCCGGGCAAAGACGACAAAGAAAAGGACAAAAGAAAAACGCGAGCCCGTATTTCATTCGGTCTTTTAAAGGAAATTGCAGATTGGAGAATTTGTGAAATAAAAATTATGTAAAAATGCTTGAGTTAAATTCTATATATTGTGGTGATTCTCGCGAACTATTAAAGCATATCGAACACAACTCGATAGCTTTGTCTTTTTGGTCACCTCCATATTTTCTTGGAAAAGACTACGAGCAAGGCATTTCCTATGAGCAGTGGCAAGATATGTTAAAAGAGGTCATATCTCTGCATTATGCGATACTTAAGCCCGGCGGCTTTATGGTTATTAATATTGCAGACATTTTGGCTTTTCAAGATGAAAAAATGCCTCGTATTCAAGCCGACAATCCTTCTAATAAAAAATGCTCCGTCACTCGCGAAATGGTATTGGAAGCGAAGAAACTCTTTCCTGACTATAACCGAGACAAATTGGCTGCATACCTCAATTGTAGTGAGCAAACTATCGACAGACGATTAAACGGGAATAACATTCGTGGAGGAAAACACGCCGTAGGCACCCACGTGAAACTTGTTGG
>JAFXMJ010000438.1 GCA_017530465.1 Bacteroidales bacterium | reverse complement strand
GTTTGGCTTGATTCCCGAAATCATCGGTCGTCTGCCACTCTTGACTTACCTCGAACCGCTCGACCGCACAGCACTGCGCAACATCCTCACCGAACCCAAGAACGCCATCACCCGTCAGTACAAAAAACTGTTCCAGATGGACGGCGTGAGGTTGGAATTTGAGCCGGCTGTATTGGACTACATCGTGGACGTCGCCGAGGAGTTCAAACTCGGTGCGCGTGGACTTCGCTCCATCTGCGAGACCATTATGCTCGACATTATGTACGAAATCCCGTCCAAAAACATCAAGGAATTTACCGTAACGCTCGACCTCGCCAAGGAAAAACTTGAAAACGCCGACTTTATGCGCCACGCAATGGCAAGTTAGGAACGAGGAATGAGGAACGAGGAACGAGGATAATTCGTAAATCGGAAATCAACAAATCAACAAATCGAAAATCAACAAATCGTAAATCAACAAATATATGTCAGACGGCGGCAATTTCATAGACTACGTTAAAATATACGTGCGCTCCGGCAGGGGCGGCGCGGGTTCGGCGCATCTCAAAAGGGAAAAATACCGCCCGAAGGCGGGTCCTGACGGTGGCGACGGCGGACACGGCGGCAGCGTTATCGTAAGGGGCAACAAGCAGTTTTGGACGCTCCTGCACCTGAAATACCAAAAACACATCTTCGCAGAGGACGGCGTGTCTGGTATGCGCGACACGTGGCACGGCAAGGACGGCAAGGATGTCATCATCGAAGTGCCGCTTGGCACTGTTGCCCGCGATGCCGAGACCGAGGAATTTCTCTTTGAAATTACCGAGGACGGCGAGCAGCAAGTATTGGCAAAAGGCGGACGAGGCGGACTTGGCAATGTGCATTTCAAATCGTCAACGAACCAGACGCCGCGCTACGCACAACCCGGCGAAGACTGCGAGGAAGGTTGGAAGATATTGGAACTCAAAGTGTTGGCAGACATCGGACTTGTGGGATTCCCCAACGCCGGCAAATCGACATTGCTATCGTCAATCTCGGCGGCGCGTCCCAAAATCGCCGACTATCCCTTCACCACCCTCGTGCCACATCTTGGCATTGTGGATGTGGATGGCAAACATTCTTTCGTAATGGCAGACATCCCTGGCATCATCGAAGGTGCATCGGAAGGCAAAGGCTTGGGTCTCAGGTTTTTGAGGCACATCGAGAGAAATCCATTATTGCTATTTATGATACCAGCCGACAGCAACGACGCCGCCAACGACTACGACGTCCTGCTCAACGAACTCGGCAAATACAATCCCGAACTGTTGGACAAGAAGCGCATCATTGCTATCACAAAATGCGACCTCGCCGACAGCGAAATCATCGACGACATCAAGGCGAAACTCCCCGCCGACGTGCCGTGCTACCCAATATCGTCGTACACCAAAGATGGCGTCAAGCAACTTGTATATGGCATCTGGGACGTATTGGAAAAGGAACAAGAAGAAGAGCCAGTCAAGACCGAGACTCAGAATTTCTTCGCAGAGGAAATCCCCGACACTCCGCAGGAGGACGAGGACGAACTTTCGCGCAATTCTGTAAAAAGCGACGACTTGCTGGATTTTTAATACAAACAATTAACGACAATTAGAACACAAAAATGGCAAAGAAAGCAGCAGCAGATACAGGGGCGGCTCCCGACCCCAAGGCTGAACGCCTGAAAGCGTTGCAGCTGACCCTTGATAAGATTGACAAGGACTTTGGCAAGGGTACCATTATGAAACTTGGCGACAAGGTGACAGAGGACATCCCCTCGATTCCGACGGGCTCCATCGGACTTGACGCCGCAATAGGCATTGGCGGCTACCCAAGGGGCAGGGTGATTGAGATTTTTGGACCTGAATCGTCAGGCAAGACCACCCTCGCAATCCACGCCATAGCCGAGGCGCAGAAACTTGGCGGCATCGCTGCAATCATCGACGCCGAGCACGCCTTCGACCGCACCTACGCCGAAAATCTTGGTGTTGACGTCAATTCGCTCCTCATCTCGCAGCCCGACTGCGGCGAACAGGCTCTCGAAATCGCCGACTCGCTCATCCGCAGCGGCGCACTCGACATCATCGTAATCGACTCCGTGGCAGCCCTCACACCCAAAGCCGAGATTGAAGGCGATATGGGCGATTCCAAGATGGGTCTGCAAGCACGCCTGATGTCGCAAGCCCTCCGCAAACTCACCGCAAATATCTCCAAGACAAATACTTGCGTCATCTTCATCAACCAATTGCGCGAAAAACTCGGCGTTATGTTTGGCAACCCCGAGACCACCACGGGCGGCAACGCTTTGAAATTTTACGCATCAGTACGTCTTGACGTGCGCCGCATCGGTCAGATAAAGGACGGCGACGACGTTACCGGCGGACGTGTCAAGGTGAAGGTTGTCAAAAACAAGGTTGCGCCGCCGTTCAAGAAGGCAGAGTTTGACCTGATGTTTGGCACGGGCATTTCAGCAATCGGCGAACTCGTTGACTTTGCCGTTGATATGAACATCGTCAAGAAATCTGGCTCGTGGTTCAGCTACGGCGACAGCAAGCTCGGTCAAGGTCGCGACGCCGTCCTCAACCTTCTCGGCGAGGACGAGGCTCTCCGCTCAGAAATCGAGGGCAAAGTACGCGCCCAACTCCGTGGCGAAGATTACAACCCCATCGAAGACCCCGACAGCGACACAGCAGCAGGAATGGCTGCAATCGCTGCGGAAGAGAAAGAGGGGGAAGAATAATATTTGATTCCATATTAAAATTTTTCGGGGGCTTACACGCCCCCGTTTTTTTTCAATAACAAAATCTAACATTTTTTTCACATCCTCTTTATACTCTTTTTGCATTAAGGTACTATCTTTGTCGCTGATTATTAACGATAATACAGCGATTATGAAAAAACATATACTTACAACCATAATGGCAGCAATCACCATCAATGCTGCCGCGCAGGACATCAATTGCGCCAAGGAATATTCTATGTACAAGGAGTTTGTGAACGTGGAGGCGTACTCCGACGCGAGGGAGTCGTTTTGGAAGGTGTTCAAATCCTGTCCGCAGTTCAGCAAAAACATCTACATCGACGGCGTCAAGATTTACCACGACCTGATGAAAAAGGTCGGCGAGGACGACGACGCACTTGCCAATGCTTACGTCGATACCCTTGGAATGATTTATATGCAGCGCATCAAAAATTTCGGCGAGGAGGCCAACGTCCTGAGCCGTTACGGACTCGATGTGATGAAATACCGCCGAAGCGACACCGCCAAATTGGAAGGCTACCACATCGTTGGCAAGGCTATCGCCGTAAATCCCAACGACCCCGACATCGCCGCCACCACCACTTATATGCAGACGGCGTGCAACTTGCTCACCAAAAATCAGATTGACAACCAACAGTTTTTCAACGACATAGCACCGTTGATAATGACCACGTACCGCCTCCGCCCCTCCAAGAGCGAGAAGTACGGCGAAAATATCGACCTGATGCTCAACGCTGTCAAGAGGGTTGCGGCGCAAAACGCAAGCTCCAAGCCCTCATTCGACGAAATGTTTGTAAAAGCATACCGCCTGCCCGAAAACATCGACGAAGTATCGGCACTCACCCCCTACAAAATCTGGGTTTCCGAAATCATCCTGCAGCAGACCCGCGTGCAGCAGGGTTGGGATTACTATCTCCGTTTTATCGATAACTTCCCGGATGTCAAGACGTTGACGGAAGCCGACGAGGATCGGGTGCTGAAGGTGTGGCAGG
>JAFXMJ010000437.1 GCA_017530465.1 Bacteroidales bacterium | reverse complement strand
GTCGAGCAGGAATAGTCCATTCCATTTTCTTCCCATTAATTTCAATGGGTTGTCTTACATAACCTTCCATCACGACAGGTGCTGTGGACACGTCACTACGCACTGTCGAAATGTCAGGTTCTTCCTTGTCGCAAGCACTCATCGCAAAAGCGACAAGGAACAAGACAACTGCAATCTTCACAAAATACTTGTTCATCTTTTTGTGTCAATTATAAGGTTAAACATAGTGTTAGTTATGCAATATTGCTTTTGTTAATTAACACTGCAAAGATACACTCACCGCTCAAAACCGCATTGTAAAAACGCGACAAAAATTTTATCAACATAAAGAAAATTGTCGCGTTTTTACAAAAATCATATTCATAAATATTCTACTTTTGCACGATAAAAAAAACACGAAACTATGTATTTCAAAAAAGCAATACCATCAGATAAATTAAAAAAGTATATCAAATGCTATTGGATAGCAAAAGAGGACGGATACAAGATGATAAGGGAGATTAATCCGACCTCAAATATCTGTGTATGCTTCCATATAGGACACGATGCAAGTTATAAACTGATTACAAAAGACTTTTTAGAAGGCAAGAAACAAACAGCCGAGTTGATGTTGAAGAATATTGAGATTGATCCTGTAATTGTGCGAAACGCCATCATCGGACCTCACCGCACAATGATGATAGCAACATCAGAACACAAAACCAACACCTTCTGCATCGAGTTCAAAACAGGAATCCGCAAACGTTTTTTTGGAAAAGACATTACAACACTCTCAGACAATATAATTCAATTAGACAATACTAATACAATATTGTCAGGACTTGCCAACATTGTACCCCAATGTAATATTGACGAAATATTTGATGTCGTGGATAATTATCTGACAGAAAAGTATTTGCCTATTATATCCCATAAAGTAGAAAATGATTCTTTATTGGAAGTAATAAACCAAACAATCCTCAATCCGTTAAGCGCAAGCGTAGAAACAATGTCGGCACAAATGAATATGAGCAAAAGGAACTTTGAACGGCTTTTCAAACAATTCACAGGGCTGACACCCAAACAATTTATAGGAATACAAAGGGTTAATATGGTATGCAAACGAATGATTGAACACCAAGATTACAGTCTGATGGAAATATTGGAATCTTGCGGATACTACGACCAGGCGCACATAAACCGCGACTTCAACATCATCGGCGGACTTCCGGCGACGCAGATATTCCAAAACATAAAGGATCAATTAGAAAATACTCCCGACGCACTTTGTCTAAATAATAATATCGACGGCGTCTGCGGATTCAACACACTGACCTAAAAACCCTACTCTTCCCCATCAAAATCCGGCGTGAACCCATCAAGTTCATCATAATCGTCGTAGTCATCAAAACCAAAATCGACGTCGAAATCATCCTCCGAGTCATAAAAACGGTCGATCTCGCGGCGGTCTTTCTTCGTCGGGCGACCTGCGCCACGGTCGCGCACGCCAAACGACACACGTGCCATATCGCT
Source organism: Bacteroidales bacterium (assembly GCA_017530465.1). GTDB lineage: Bacteria > Bacteroidota > Bacteroidia > Bacteroidales > UBA3824 > UBA3824. The sequence goes on along the minus strand of JAFXMJ010000437.1, from coordinate 2,156 downwards.
CATAAGTTTCAATTTCAGCAAATCGTCCTGCGAAGTAGTCTCCTTAATGTACAACGGCACCTTCGCCGCACCTACCCTCGATTTCAACAACTCCAAAATCCTGTAACTGCGGAACACAGGATTGGCCTTGACGGAAACCTCGTCGCCCTCCTTGACCTCACGCGCCGGCTTCACAGCAACGCCGTTTACCAAAATCCTTCCCCTGCCGCAAGCATCCGCCGCCTGCGACCGAGTCTTAAACAACCTCACACAAAACAAAAACTTATCGACACGCATTGAAATTGAAAATTAAAAATTGAAAAATTGGGCTTCCGCCGGATGGCAATTATGCATTATGAATTATGCATTATGCATTGAAAAAACATTATGCATTATTAAACCTATTCATAGCGCGTTCAATGCCTTCCATTACAAAAGCCTGAATAGCCTGATTGGTGATTTCGGTGCGTTTGGCGATGGCGGCGATGTCGTCGTCGCTCCATTTGCCGAGCACAAAATCCACCTGTCCACCGCGTGGAAAATCGTTGCCGATGCCAAAACGCAGACGCGCATAATTCTGAGTGCCAAGATGTTCGGTGATACTTTTGAGACCATTGTGTCCAGCCTCCGAACCCTTGCCACGCATCCTGATAGTGCCAAACGGCAGTGCGAGGTCGTCAACGATGACGAGTACATTCTCCAACGGAATATTCTCCTCCTTCATCCAATAATTGACAGCCCTGCCAGAAAGGTTCATATAAGTAGTCGGCTTGATAAGCACCAACTGCCTGCCACGGCACTTCGCCTCAGCCACCGACGCGAGACGTCCAATATTAAAAATAGCGCCCGACTCCTTCGCAAAGGCGTCGAGCACCATAAAACCAATATTGTGTCTCGTATTCTCGTACTCAGCACCAATGTTGCCAAGTCCAACAATAAGATATTTCACAATAAATATGTTTTTAAGAATCAAGCGATTACGCCCTATTACTTCTTCTTCTTCTTCTTGTCGTCGTCATCACCCTTGGCAACAGCCTTAGATGCCCTTGTGGGAACTACGCGGCAGATGAGCGCGTCCTGAGGATCAACGAGTTTGCAGTTTTCAACCTTGACGTCCTTTACGCTGATGCTCTGTTCGAGGTCGAGGTCAGAGATGTCAACCTTAACAGTCTCGGGAAGGTTGGTGTAGAGACCCTTCACCTTAGCCTTGCGAGCGGCAATCTTCATCTTACCACCGGCCTTTACACCTACTGAACTACCAACAAACTCGAAGGGGAGTTTTACGGTGATTTCCTGGTCGTCGGCGAAAGCGTAGAAATCGGCGTGCATCACCTCGTCGGTAACGGGATGGAACTGCAAGTCCTTGATGAAGGTCTTGATAACCTCGCCGTCGATGTTGAGGTTCACGATGTAAACATTGGGGGTAAATACTGCGCCGTTGATGGCCTTCTGATCTACCGTGAAATTGATTTGCTTGCCGTTGCCATAAACGATGCAGGGCACTTTGCCTTCCTTGCGGACAATCTTGGCAAACTTGGTACCGAGGTCTTCGCGCTTAGTACCTGTAAGTTCAAAAGTCTTCATTTAAATTTTTTAATTAATTGTGTTACTCAAAATTGATTTTGTGTTATCAATTTCCCATCGCACGAGTCCAATGCCGGACCCTTGGGATTTTTCGGGCGCAAAGGTACAAATAATTTGCGGTATTCGGAAACATTTTTTGCAGAAAAATTTTGCAGATTTTCATCGCAACATACATAATTGCAAAAAAAACATTATCTTTGCACTTGCAGACAACATAAATATAACTTCAACTATGTTAACCCATTACCTCATACTCCAATTCAAACTCCTCAATCGAAACATCCGCGATTTTGGGATGCATCCTTTGTTGGCTTACGTGCTGATATTCGGATTGATAGCGGGATTAGGCACGTTAATTTTCCAAAGGCTGCCCCACTATGCGCCGTATATCATAATCGGAATATGTGTCCTTTTACAAATGCGTCTGTCACAAAAGCAACGGTCTGATTTTCTGCAAATTGTCTATGGAGATAAGACTAAACATCTATTGAGAATAACTGAAAATCTGATAATAAGTATTCCGTTTGTTGTGTTGCTTTTAATTGAAAATCAATATATTGCGGCGGTGACATTACCTATCGCAAGCGTAATTT
>JAFXMJ010000436.1 GCA_017530465.1 Bacteroidales bacterium | reverse complement strand
TAAATCGTGCGTTCCGCCACCCTGAGTTTTGCGCTGCGCGAGCGCGGGTTTTCTTCAAGTTCCTCGTCCGACGGCGTTATCACCTTGCGGTTGACCGCCGTAAACGGGGCGATGACATTGCCGTATGGGTCTTTGTGTTCGCGCCCCTCGAAGTTGCCCGCCTTCAAGAAGTTTTTGGTGGGACGGTCTTCGAGCGAATGGTAGGTCATCACCACAAGTCGTCCGCCCGGCTTCAATGCCTTGGGCGTACTTGCCAAGAACTCCTCCAAGACGCTTATCTCGTCATTGACCTCTATCCTAATCGCCTGAAACATCGTGGCGAGGTACTTATTGTCGTTGTACTTGGGAATGCACTTTGAGGCCGCCTCCATCAACTCGCCAACTGTCACGATAGGTTTGTTGGTACGGTAAGCCACAATGTCCTGCGCGAGCCGCCAAGCGTTTTTGATCTCGCCGTAGTCGCGGAATATCTTGCTCAACTGCTCCGCACTGTAAGTATTGACCAACTCCCGCGCCGAAAACTTCGCCTGTTGGTTCATCCTCATATCGAGGGGAACGTCAAACCTGAACGAAAACCCTCTCTGCGCGTCGTCAAAATGATGGCTCGACACTCCGAGATCCGCCAACACGCCGTCCACCTTGGGGCATCCGGCAAGCCGCAGAAACTGTGCGAAGTACCTGAAATTGCTCCTGAAAAAATGTATCCTCGGGTCGTCAGGCACGTTGTCGATGGCATCGGCGTCTTGGTCAAACACATACAGCCTTCCGTCGTCGTCGAGACGCGACAATATGGCTCGCGAATGTCCGCCGCCGCCGAAGGTAACGTCCACATAGACTCCCGACGGTTTGATGTCCAAGGCTTCGATGCACTCATTGAGCATCACAGGCTTATGATAAAAAACGTCCATCTCTCCAAAGGTGCATTTAAAGGGTTAAACACTCAGGTTGCCAAGAAACTCCTGCGCCATACTTGCAAAGTCGTCCGCAGAGGGACGTGCGGCGTTGTAGGTGTCGGCATCCCAAACCTCAATCTTGTCGTCGAGGCCGATGATGAAGATGTCGTCTTTGAGCCCCGAATCCGTCAACAGGCGTTTCGGAACTTGGAACCTGTTGGTGGAATCGAGCGTCACCTCCGCCGTGTCCTTGAAAAACTCGCGCAGGAACACATTGTGCTGGCGGTTGAAAGGGTTGAGCCGCGATTTGACGACATCCACCCTCTCCTGCCAACTCGTTGATGTGTAGATAGTCAGGCATTTTTCGAAGATGTCCTTCTTGACCACGAATGAACGCAAACCGTCGCTGCCCATCTGCTCTACGAAAGCCGACGGGAAGAGGAAACGCCCCTTTGCGTCAAGTTTAATTAGAAAATCTCCAGTAAAAACGCACATAATAGTTCATTTTAAATTGCTCCAAAATTACAAACAATTTTTGGAATACGCCACCACTTTTTACCACTTTTTACCACTTTTTTTCAAAAAAAATTTTTCTGGTTTGATAATCAATCATTTACAGATGGGCAAAAAAATAAGGTCCGGGGCTCGGGCTTCCTGCCGGAGCCTCACCGGGACCTTGAAAAAAGAAGGATTAAAAAAGGATGTTCAGATTGTCACATCTGCGGAGCCGAAGCGTAAGAGATTTCGACTTCGCAGATGGAAAATGCGGCGGGCCAATCTTCCGGCACTTGATGCCGCATTTCCAAGAACCTGTCCGACGACTTTATCCGCCGGAGTCGCAACCGGCAGACTCCCCTGCCTTACGTTGCATCTATCACTTGTCTATCTAATCATTCAAAAAACGTGTCGTTAAAAGTTTCCTTGAAAACTTTTAACAATACAAAGATACAAACATTATATGATTTTTGCAAATTATTCTGTAATTATTTTACAAAATAATATATTTTTGATAGATTTTTACAGTATTTTATTATAGTTTTTTATAACAAAAATCGGCTGTATGGCATATTGAGGCGGGGATTTTGAGGCAAAAGTTAAATAATGTTAATTTTCAAAACGGATAAGTCCGAAAAAATGTAAATTTCGAGAAATTTATGTCCGAAAAAATGTTAAAAGACACCAACTATAACACCAATCTTACAAAAAATTTGTAAGTTCGCTGTCGATTTCAATAATATGGAACACACAACGGACATCGACGAGCAAAAAATCATCGAGAGGATAACGGCATATATCCGACGTGGCGACCGACGTGCCGCCGCGACGGAATACGCATATATTGTCCGCAAATATTCCAAAATCATCATCGTATTCGTGACGCGGATGGTAATCAGCCGCACCGACGCGGAGGATTTGGCGCAAAACGTTTTTGTAAAGGCTTTCAACAACATTGAAACATACGAACATCGGGCTAATTTTGGCTCGTGGCTCGCCCGCATCGCCTACAACGAATCCATCACACATCTCCGGCGCAAGCAACATCATTTCGTTAACATCGAAGACACTTCCCTTGACAACACCGCTGACATTGATGACCGCGAACTATCCACGGGACGCGAGGAGCGCATCTTGCTGATGGAAAAAGCACTTGACATCCTCACGCCCGACGAGAGGATGCTCGTCCACCTTTATTATTATGAGGACAAGCCAATGCGCGAAATCTCGTTCATTATGGATGCAGAGCCAAACACATTGACCGTCAGGCTACTCCGCATCCGCAAAAAGTTGTTTGCCGCCATTCAAAAGATGGAACAGGAACTCCCGAAAAAAGACTTCAAGATATTTTTCACGATTCTGTGTAGTATCTTGTGACGAGGGGAGCGATTAATTCAAGTTGTCCATATACACATTATTCTTTAAAACATTGTATAACAACAAATTATCCTTTACAAAATTCTCAAATCTACCTTACAAAATTCTCAAATCTTCTTTACGAAATTCTCAAATTATCATTTTTTTTGAAATAAATCAAAAATTTTTCCCAAAAACGTGTAATATTTTTCAACTACTGTTGTCTATATGGTGAAAAGATTAATCATTAACAACAAAATTCATAATATGAAAGCAAAAATACTATTTGCAGCCGCAGCAATCGCGGCAATGTCAGCCTGTCAAGAGCAGGAGACAACAATCAAGGTCGATGTTGACGGATTGGAGGACGGTTCGGTGGTGAATCTGTACAGAATGGAAGGCAAGAGTGGTAACCTTGCACAAGCAGACACCGTCAAGGGTGGCAAGGTAAGTTACATATTCCGTTGCG
>JAFXMJ010000435.1 GCA_017530465.1 Bacteroidales bacterium | reverse complement strand
ACCTTGTTGATGACGTCGGCGAAGAGGTTGGACACGGTGAGCACTTCGATTTTGTCGCAGGGCTTTTTGAGGGGGATGGTGTCCGTTACGTAGAGTTTGGTGAGTTTGGAATTTTCGATGCGGTTGTACGCCGGGCCCGAAAGTATCGGGTGCGTGATGATGGCGCGGACGGAGAGCGCACCGTTGTCCATCATCAGGTCGGCTGCCTTGGCGAGCGTGCCGGCGGTGTCGATGATGTCGTCAACGATGATTACATTCTTGCCCTTCACGTCGCCGATGATGGTCATTTCGGCAACTTCGTTGGCCTTCTCGCGGTACTTGTGGCAGATGACCATAGGCACGCCGAGGAAGTGGCTGTACTTGTTGGCGCGTTTGCTGCCGCCGATGTCGGGGGATGCTATTACGAGGTTGTCGAGGTGGAGCGAATTGATGAACGGCACAAAAATCGTGGACGACGACAGGTGGTCAACCGGGATGTCGAAGAAACCTTGAATCTGTTCGGCGTGGAGATCCATCGTAATCACGCGGTCAACGCCCGCCGTGGTGAGGAGGTTGGCGATGAGTTTTGAACCGATGGCGACTCTCGGCTTGTCTTTGCGATCCTGACGCGCAAAGCCGTAGTAGGGGATTACGGCGGCTATCTTGTACGCCGAGGCACGGCGCGCCGCGTCAATCATCAGGAGGAGTTCCATAAGGTTGTCCGCCGGAGTGAATGTCGATTGCACTATGAACACATACGCGCCGCGCACCGTCTCTTCGAGGCAGGGCTGGTATTCGCCGTCGCTGTAATGGTTCATTGTGACGTTGCCGAGTTCCGTGCCAAACGCCTTGGCTATTTTCTCTGACAGGTACAACGACGTGGTGCCGGAGAAAATCTTGATGTTTGATGTTGAAGCCATTATGTAGTTGATTATAATTTAATGGCTGATAGTCAATGTCTTGACTATCAGCCTGATTGTTTGTTTCTTTATTTTATGACGAAGTTTACCATCTTGCCGGGCACTATGATTACCTTGACGACGGATTTGCCTTCTATTTGCTTGGCGAAACGCTCGTTTTCGCGGACAGCCTTCTCGATGCCGTCCTTGTCGAGGTCGGCGGGGAGGTCGAGTGTGAAGCGCGTCTTGCCGTTGAAGGCTATCGGGTAGCACTTGGTGTTGTCAACGGTGTAAGCCTCTATCACTTCCGGGAACTTCGCGTCGAATATCGTGGTGTCGTGTCCGAGCTGTTTCCACAGTTCCTCGGTGATGTGCGGGGCGAATGGCGCGAGGGCTATCGACAGCGGTTCGAGGATTTTGCGCTTGTTGCACTTGGCGGCGGTAAGGTCGTTGACGGCAATCATCATCGCAGAGACGGCGGTGTTGTAGTCGAGGGTGAGGATGTCGGATTCCACCTTCTTCAATACCTTGTGGAGAGTGCGGAGTTCGGCTTCCGTGGGTTCGGCGTCGCTGATGTTGAGCGAATTGTCTTTGCCCGAGAAAAAGAGCCTCCAGAATTTTTTGAGGAAGCGGCTTACGCCCTCGATGTTGCTCGTGTCCCAAGGCTTGGATTGTTGCAATGGCCCCAGGAACATCTCGAAGAGCCTCAATGTGTCCGCGCCGTAGGTCTCGACGATGACATCGGGGTTTACGACGTTGTACATCGATTTGCTCATCTTCTCGATGCCCCATCCGCAGACGTATTTGCCGTCTTCGAGGATAAACTCGGCGGTGTTGTATTCGGGTCGCCAATTGCGGAATGCCTCGACGTCGAGGATGTCGTTTTTCACGATGTTGACGTCCACGTGGAGTTCTGTGGTGTCGTATTGGTCTTTCAAGCCCAACGATACGAATGTGTTGGTGTCCTTGATGCGATATACGAAGTTGCTGCGGCCCTGTATCATTCCTTGGTTTACCAACTTGCGGAATGGTTCGTCCTTGCAGACGTAGCCGAGGTCATAGAGGAATTTGTTCCAAAAACGTGAATATATAAGGTGTCCCACGGCGTGTTCGGTGCCGCCTACGTAGAGGTCAACGTCCTGCCAATACTCGTCGGCTTGTTTGGAGACGAGGGCGTCGTTGTTGTCGGGATCCATATAACGGAGGTAGTATGCCGACGAACCCGCAAAGCCAGGCATCGTGGAGGTTTCGTAGCGGTAACCATCCGCCGTCTGCCACTCTGCAACACGCGAAAGCGGCGGTTCGCCATCTTCCGTGGGCAGGAACGACGACACTTCGGGGAGTGTCAGCGGGAGTTTGTCGAGGGTGAGCATTTCGGCGTGTCCGTCTTTGTAATATACCGGGAACGGCTCGCCCCAATACCTCTGACGCGAGAATATGGCGTCGCGGATGCGGTAGTTGATTTTTCTGTTGCCAATGCCCATACGCTCCACTTCCTCGATTGCCTTCTTTTTGGCGGCGAGTACGTCGAGTCCGTTGAAGATGCCGGAGTTCATCATTATGCCTTCCTTGGCGTCGTATGATTGTTCCGAAATGTCTGCACCTTCGATGTGGGTTTTGATGGGGAGGTTGAATTTCTTTGCGAAGGCGTAGTCGCGGCTGTCGTGCGCGGGTACTGCCATAATTGCGCCCGTGCCGTAGCCCGCCAATACGTAGTCGCTCACCCAAATTGGAATGTGGTCGCCGGTGAAGGGGTTGACGGCGTATGCGCCTGTGAATTGTCCCGTGACGGTGTGAGTGTCGCTCATTCGCTCCAATTCGGTGCGCTTCGCCGCGCCCGCAACGTATGCTTCGACGGCGTCGCGACATTCGGGAGTGGTTATCTCCTTGACGTATGCCGATTCGGGTGCCAATACCATAAATGTTACGCCGTGTACCGTGTCGGCGCGGGTGGTGAATATTTTGAGTTTGACGTCGCTGTCGGCTACTTCAAAGTACATCTCGCAGCCTTCGGACTTGCCAATCCAATTGCGCTGCATATCTTTCAACGAGTCGGACCAATCGATGGTTTCGAGGCCTTGCAACAACCTTTCGGCGTAGGCGGATACGCGGAGGAGCCATTGTTCCATCGGTTTCTGCACTACGGGATAGCCGCCGCGTTCAGATACGCCGTCTTTCACCTCGTCGTTGGCGAGCACCGTACCTAATTTAGGACACCAATTGACCATTGTTTTCGCCCTGTAAGCCAAGCGGTAAGCGTCGATTACAGAATTGCGTTCGCTTTCCTCCATTCCGTTCCAAACGGCTGCCGGGAATGTGGGCACGTCGGAGTGTGCGGCGTTGATTTTGGTGTTGCCGTTTTGCTCAAATTCGGCAATCAGGTCGGCTATCGGGCGCGCCTTTTGGGCGTCGTTGTCGTAATAATGATTGTACATCTGTATGAACGCCCACTGTGTCCACTTGTAATACTTGGGGTCGCAGGTGCGGAGTTCGCGGCTCCAATCGTAACAGAAGCCGATTTTTTTGAGTTGCGAGCGGTAACGGTTGATGTTTTGCTCGGTGGTAACAGCGGGGTGCTGCCCCGTCTGTATTGCGTACTGTTCGGCGGGCAGTCCAAATGCGTCGTAGCCCATCGGGTGCAGGACGTTGAACCCTTTGAGCCTCTTGTAACGGCTGTAAATGTCGGACGCAATGTATCCGAGCGGATGTCCTACGTGCAGTCCCGCGCCCGAGGGGTACGGGAACATATCGAGGACGTAATATTTAGGCTTGTCAGACGTGTTGCTGACCTTGTACGTTTGGTGGTCCTCCCAGTATTTTTGCCAGAAGGCTTCGATTTCGCGGTGATTGTATTCCATTTGCTGACGTTTTTTTTCGATGTGCAAATATAGGGATAATTTTTGTAATGGCGGAATTATTGGTGGAAAATATTTTTAGTTGGATGGATTTGCTGACGAAATCATTGTAACAAATGTTTTGCTTGCGTTACGGGCTCGCGTCGGCAGTTCCAAAAATCTACTATTTCTACGGTGTCGCCATTTTCCCAATAGATAATCTTGTTGAGTCGTTGGATGATGACGCTTCTATACAAAACAGGCGCACCTTCAAGATACCGTTCGGCTGCGCCAATACCGGGATTGTTTTTGAGCAATTGCATTGTATGTCCAACCTCTTCAATAAAACGGATACGACTAACCGCACCAAATTCTTTGTGGATGTACCGCGCGGTATTACGTATTTTATTTCGGGCGGTGTTGTGGATAACGATTT
>JAFXMJ010000045.1 GCA_017530465.1 Bacteroidales bacterium | reverse complement strand
CTGACCGAGTCCCGAGCCAATCTCGGTATAATTGTCAGGCACATCGTTGATGATGATGGTGTGCTTCTCCATTGCGCACGCGCCTATAATGCCCTCGTCGATGGCGAGAATGCGCTTGTGGAATCTCTGATGCCCAAATGCAAACACAGCATACAGCTCAAAACATTCGGTGTTCTTGTCGTCTGGCATCGTAGTGCGTATGAAAATGCCACCCTGCGTCACATTGATGTACGGCACGAGCTTGTCCATAACGGCGTTGCAGAGGTTGTGGATATCAGAGATATTGTTACGCAGAATATCGGAGAATATGGAGTGACCCTCGGTAGCCCACTGGTTTTGGCGTTCCTCGTTGAACCTCTGCTGCTCCTTCTCGCTGGTCTCTATCATGTCGTTGCGGAGCGTGACAAGCGTAGAGCCAATGGGATTGTTGGTGATGGAGGCATCGTATTCCGCCTCAAGATTCTTGTCCTTGAGCTGCGTGGCAAAGTCGGATGTATTCTTCAGCGACTTGGCGAGCGACTTTATACTATTAATAATACTTAGCCACTCGTGCGGCACTTTGGATGGGTCGGGAAGGAACTTGTCAAGCATATATTCGCCATTGGTGATGCGCTCAATGAGCTTCTTGACATTTGCAAACGGCCTTACCATATTTCTTGACAAGACAATCACAACTACCGACAATATCAACAATATCACCGACACAATCAACATCGACTTGAACAAAGTGCTGCTCTGCTCCGCCTCTATATCTCTGAGCTTGTTGATGCAAATCATCGTAAAATTGTCGTCGTTGCAGGCGAGCGGGATTCGTTTGCAGTGGATATAGACCTCTTCACGGTTGCTTTCGATGAGTTCGCACACGGCGTCCACGGGGAGGTTTTCGGCGGTCTTGGACATTATGCCAAGCTTCTCCTCGGTAAACCTCAGCACCTCGTGGATGTTGCGGTTGAGGTAGTCCTTGTTGCGGGAGTAGAATATATTGCCAGTGCTGTCGGCGATATAGATGGTGCTCGACGCCGGTATCTGGTTGTCAAGCATGTTGCGATAGTATTTCTGGTCTATGTCGGCACCGATGACTCCGCAAAACTTCTTGTTGGTGTATATCGGCATCAGGCAGACAATGACGTTGGAGATGTCGGCGTTCTGGCTGAGACTCACCACTTTGGGCGTATGGTCGTGCTTGATCACACGGTACATATCGTATATATCGTTGGACGAAGTCTGGAGGTCGTTGGAATTTTCCGGATTGCCCATATTTTCATGGCTGATGTATTTGGTGTACCAGCCTATCGGGAATCCCGGATTGGTATTGACGAGCAAGCTGTCGGAATTGTCGAATATGTACGGCTCGGATATGATAAACACCGACTTCGCGCTCTGGTCGCCCGAGATGAACCTGAGCATCATCTTCCTGGTGAGATCCTTGGCCTGCGCCGGATCCTGCAAGGTCTGCTCAGATATCGCCTCCGCCATCGTCTGCAATTTGATGATGGTCTGCGCGAGCTGCTGCTCCATGCCGACGGTGTACTTGTCATTACGGATGTTGGTCTTGAGCTTACAATAATCTGTGATACGTGCCAGCATCAGCCTATCTTGTATAAACAATATGGCCGCCGATAGTATCACGGAGCATGTAATGACCGCCATGACAGTCTTCCATCTAACGGTGTTGGTTTTATTATGTCTTTTTTGGGCGTCCATTTCGTCGTCTTAAAGTTGTATAATGGTTTTGTTATACTCTTTTTCTTGCAGCGATACCCTTTTCGTCGCTGAGCCTTGCATTCTCCTTGGTGAGCTTGGCGATTTCCGCCTTGCAGCTCTCGATTTCCTCGTCTTTTTTGGCGAGGTCGCTCTTAGCCTTGTGGAGACGCTTGGTGTAGTCTTCGAGCCTTTTGCCTTTTTCCTGGAGCTTGAAGAGGTTTTTGGTGTTTTCCTTCACGTATGAAATCGTACTTGCAATGTCTTCGGCGAGCCTCTCGAGGAATTTGATACGGTAGTCCTCAAATTTTTCGGTGCGGCACAGCTCAATGACACCATATATGTCGTCGTTGAGCAATAGCGGCGTCACTATGAGGCTGCTCGGCTTGGTGTTGCCGAATCCAGAGCCTATCTTGATGTAGTCCTTGGGGATGTCGTCGATGATCTGCATTGTCTTTTCCACTGCGCAGGTGCCAACGATGCCTTCGTATAGCGACACCTTCTTCGTAATAAACTTCTTGCGGTCGGCGGCGTAGGTGGCCTTCATCTCGAGATGGATGTCGTCCGGCTCCTCGTCCACATATATATATATAGCACCGTAATCCGCCTCCATATAATGTATCAACGCCCTTACGGTCTCGTTGCAGAGGCTGTCGATGTTGTTGTTGTTGCGACGGAGTATGTTGCCAAAGTCGGCAAGACCGATATTGATCTTGTCCTGTATCTCGTCCTCACGGCGACGTGCAAGCTGACGCTCGGTCTGCTCGTCGAGGTTTTTCTTCATATTGATGAGCGCGTTGCCAAGCTCGTCGTTGCTGCTAAGCAGTGCAAATCCGTCGGTGTGCCTATTGTTGCCGATGTCCTCGGTGAACTGCTGCTTCTGCTTGAGGTTGCCAATGAACTCAGAGAGCTGCATACACATCAAGTCCATCTCGTTGGTGCTGTCGGGGCTTATCTCGGCAGGTACAAGCTCGCCTTTGAGCAAGCGCGAGAGGTAATCGTTCATATTTTGGATGGGCTTGTTGACCGACCAAAACAGCACCAAGAAGAACGGTATGCCTATCGCAAGCATTGCAAGCTGCGTAAGGAATACGCGCCAGATGCCTTTTTTCCTTATCTGCTGGCGGAGCAATGATGATTCGAGCATCAAGTCCTCCATATTGGTAATCATCGTGCTCACCTGCACACTTGCCTCTCCCTTGTAGCCCTCGTAATTGTCGATGCCAAGCAGGAGCTGCTTGCTGAATAGGAGGTTGAACGTAGTCCTGTACTCGGCAAACTGGTCTTCAAGCTTGAATATCTGGTACTTGATCACCATACTGGCGTTGCCGACGTTTTTGAGGATGGAATTGACACCATCTATCTGCTTATTAAATTTGGTGTAATCCTCCACGTTGCTCTTCTCAAGGAAGTGCTCCTCGTATTTGGTAGCCTCCACAAACTTATTGTAAACGCCCACTACGGCGGTCTGCAATATCGAGTTCTTGACAGTGTTGCGGCTTGTGGCGAGTCGCCCGCCGTCCTGCGTAAGCTCCGAAATCTCAGCCTCTATGACCTTGATGTCGTCCAACTTCTGCTTGAAGAGCGAAAATTCGTCCGCCAAAATCGTCACCGACTGCTTGATGCCCCTGCTGTCGTCGAGCGGATGCGCGCTCAGGTACGATATGCCGCTGTCGATGCTGCGGCACACCGCTTCGATGGTCTCCTTGAGGGCGTTTTCCTTTTCCTTGTCCTTGCGGCCCGTATATAGGTTGAAGAGCTCATACTGGGCGTTGCGGAGGTCGGAAATGTCGTTTTTGAGCTTGTTTTCCCTCTGGAAACTCTCTTCGAGCGTGTCGTATGTATGTATAAGGTAAAAGGCGGACAACCCCGTCACCACCACGTAAATGGCGAAGCAGACGAACATTATCCTGAATTTCACCTTGACAGGTATTTTCTCCGGTGTCTTCATTTCTCAACTCTTAGCTTTATAGGATTGTCAACATCAAATTTGTTGCCGTTTTTGCTTCCTGAAAGCAACAAATGGGACGATTATGACATTCCAATCAAATTTCAAATTTAATTTTTTTTGCTTATTAAAAAAAAGATTTTTTGCAAAATTATCAATATATTTTGCAAGTATTTGTATTACAGAAAATTGCAGCAGTAGTTTTTTTTCAAATTTTTTACAAATAAATTGTGTATGTTTCAAAAAAAAGGCATAAATTTGCAACGTCAATTGAAATAAGACTGATTACACTTAACGAAGCATAGCATCAATGTTTGACAAAGAATTGGTAAAAAGGTTCGAGACGCTGGACACACCTTTTTATTATTATGACATCCAGCTGCTCCGCGAGACCCTCACACGGCTCAAGTCTGCGGTGGACAAATACGGCTATTGCGTGCATTACGCCGTCAAGGCCAACGCCAACCCAAGGATACTCCGGGAGATAAGCTCATTTGGCTTTGGAGCCGACTGCGTAAGCGGCAACGAAGTGCTCCGTGCGCTCGAATGTGGCTTCCCCGCCGACAAGGTGGTATTCGCTGGCGTAGGCAAGAGCGACAAGGAGATTGAGATAGGCATCAAGAACGACATCTTCTGCTTCAACGTAGAATCGCTGCAGGAGCTCGAAGTCATCAACAAGATAGCCGGACAGGAAGGCAAGACCGCAAGCGTGGCTCTCAGGCTCAATCCTGGCATCGACGCGCACACCAACAAGTGCATCAACACCGGCCTCGCCGACAGCAAATTCGGCATCGACTTCAATAAGATGGAGTCCACAATCACATTCGCACAGAAACTCAGCAACATCAAGCTCATCGGCATACACTTCCACATCGGGTCGCAGATACTCGACAAAGAGCCTTACAGGCTACTCTGCCAGCGCAGCAACGAGATGCAGGAGAAATTGGAACTTATGGGGCTCGACCTTCCGGAAATCAACCTCGGCGGCGGACTCGGAATCGACTACGACAACCCCGACCAAAACCCAATACCCGACTTCGAATCGCTGATGGACCTCATACACGCCAACCTCAATGTCAGGGACAGGCAGAGGGTACACTTTGAATTTGGAAGGGCTGTGGTGGCTCAATGCGGCACAATGGTTGCAAGGACACTATATATAAAGCCTGCATCGCAGACCACATTCGCAATTGTTGACGCCGGATTCACCGACCTGATAAGGCCCGCACTCTACGGTTCGCACCACAAGATCGAAAACCTCTCATCGCACTATGCGCAGAATGACAAGTACGACATTGTGGGTCCGATTTGCGAGTCAACCGACGTTTTTGACACCGGAATCACGCTCCCGAAAACCGTCCGAGGCGACTTAATCGCCTTCAGAAGTGCCGGAGCATACGGAGAAATCATGGCATCGCGCTACAATCTGCGAAATTTGCCCAATGTCTATTACTCTGACAATTAGGCTGTTGCACAGACGACAAAAGAAAAATTGCAAATTATTGAAAAAAAAATGGCAATATTTTTTTTTGATTTGCAAAAAATATATAATTTTGTGAAATTGAAATAGTAAAAATTTTTAAGAAAAGTCCTAATAATAAATTAACATGAAAAACCGATTTTTATCGTTAGCGTTTGTCTTAATCACGATGTCGGCAGTATTTGCACAGACGGCATCTGCACAAGACTCCCAGCTGCTCCAAGCCGCTGAAGAGGCTGCTTACAACAACGATTGGACAGCAGCGTCTAACAGTTACAAGCAATTGGTTGGCAGTAACCCCGAGAATGCAAACTATCACTCTCAGCTTGGTTATTGTTATCGTAACCTTGGCGACAAGCAGCAGGCCATTGCGGAGTTCCGCAAAGCTGAATCTCTTTACACAGCTAAAGAGAAAACAAAAGTTGCAGCCCAGACCAATCAGATAGCATTGGCCAGGACACTCAGAGAGAACGAAAACATCGACGAAGCTCTCACAGTACTGGAAGCTCTCCAGGGCAACGTAAACAACTCTCTCAAGAAAGCCGTTGAGAACGAAATCGAGAGCTGCAAATTTGCGCAGGCTCAGAAGTCCAACCCCAAGGACAACATGGTTCTCAACCTCGGCGCATTCGTAAACGGCGACAAGGTGGACCACTCGCCCGTCCTCTCGCCCAACCAGCAAGAATTGTTCTTCACCTCCCGCAGGGAGCTCGAAGGACACAGCACCGTGTCTGAAAACATGGTGGACGAGAACGTGTACAAGTGCACTATCGTAGATTCCACCAACACATGGTCGAAACCCGAAGCTATCAGCGGCGAAATCAACACCAACGCACACGACGCTGTAGTAGCTATCTCGCCCGACGGCAACGAGATGTACATCTACCGCGAGGACGACAACGGCAGCATCCTCCTCTCCAGGAGAAGCGGCAATTCGTGGTCAGCTCCCGAGCTCCTCGGCGGCAACATCAATACTCCTTACGAGGAGAAAGGCGCAGCTCTCTCGCCCGACGGTAGCAAGCTCTACTTCGCAAGCGACAGGCCGGGTACAAAGGGTGGCCTCGACATCTTCGTGGCATCCCGTCAGGACAATGGCGCATGGGGCAACGTCAAGAACCTTAGCGAAATCAACACTGAAGCCGACGAGGAAGGTCCGTGCGTATCCGCCGACAACTCCAAGCTCTACTTCAGCTCAAAGGGTCACACCGGCATCGGCGGCTACGACCTCTTCACCGCTCCCATCAACGGTGACAACGTAGGCGCACCCGAAAACCTCGGTGCTCCCGTCAATTCCAACGCAGACGAGCTCTACGTATTCGAGGCTGGCAAGAAGATCTACTTCTCGTCCAACCGTGGCAACGGCATGGGCAACTACGACCTCTACGTAGCTGGTCCTACCTCGCTCATGGCTACCCCCGAAACCGTAGTGAACGGCAAGGTTAAGAACTGCAAAGGCGAAATGCCTAAGACCGACATCAAGGTAAGGGACAACTCCACTGGCAAAGAGCAGGTAATCTCTCCCTCTGCAAGCGGTGACTACTCCTTCACCACCAACCGCG
>JAFXMJ010000434.1 GCA_017530465.1 Bacteroidales bacterium | reverse complement strand
GACGACTCCGCTTGGCTCGAAGACAATTTTGGCTATATGCTCAGTTCATACACAGCCGCAATGGTTGCCATTTTTGATGTTAACGGACGCTGCCTCTACTCAAAAGTTGCAGATGGATATGAGGATTTCGACTTTTTTTCGTTGGATTTTCTGATATTCTCCAAAAAATTCAAGGAGACCGGACTTACCGACTTTTATATGTATAAGGACGATGTGCTGATGGAATTTTTTGGCGCGTCCATCACCACCTCCGCCGACAACGAGCATCACGGCACGCCCAAAGGTTTTCTGCTGCTCTGCCGCGAAATCGACGACGAAGTAATCGAAGACTACCGAATCTCAGTCGGCGCCAAATCTACAGTAATATCAGTACAGCACCACGATTCACCAAGCACCAACAGCGAAGACATCATTGTCACCAAGAGTTTCAATAATTACAACAACCACAGCGAAGCGTACATCTGCTCGGTATTTGAAAACACCGTAGAGAAATTCTTCGACGAGATGAAGCCGGTGTTCGGAATTTTCGCTCTCCTGTGCGTGATTGCGATGATCAACCTCCTCGTATTTATGCGCCACAAGATGATGAAGCCGTTGTCGCTAATATCTGAATCTCTGTCGGATTCCGACCCTACCATCATCAACGACCTCGCCAAGAAGAAAAACGAATTTGGACAGATAGCATTGATGTTGCAGAAATTTTTTATGCAGCAAGAGGAGGTGAAAATCCAAAACGAAACACTCGTACTCCAAAGCGAGGAAATTCGCTCCATCAACGACGACCTCAACCAACAGAAAAACGACCTCGCCAAAGTGAACCTCCAAATCACCGACAGCATCGAGTACGCCGGGCGCATACAGCGGTCAGCCGTAAGCCAGATAGAGACCGTCCGCGAACTATTCCCCGACAGCATGGTCATCTACCTGCCGAGGGACATCGTATCGGGCGATTGGTACTACGTGGCGCAACTCCGCAACAAAAAGGTGGTCGTAGAGGCCGACTGCACAGGACACGGCGTGCCTGGTTCGTTGCTTAGTATGTTGGGCATCAGCGCGTTGAAGGACATCCTCAGTATGATGGAAATCAACGACGAGGCCATCCGCCCCGAGACCGTGCTCGAAAGGATGCGCACCACCATCAAGAAGACTTTGATACAGCAGTCGGACGACATTATGTCTATGAACGACGGTATGGATATGAGCATCGCAATCATCGAAAACGACAACTCCTCACTGCGTTTTGCAGGTGCCAACCAAGCACTCTTCATTATGCGCGACGCCGAAATCATCAAACTAAAACGCAACCGTATGCCCATCGGCAACTACGTGCGCGAGACGCCATTTGAGGGCGAGGACTTCGCTCTCCAAAAAGGCGACGTCCTCATATTTATGAGCGACGGCATCAAGGATCAGACCAACGCCGATATGGAGAAGTTTAGGTGGATGCGATTGGAGGCGTTCCTCATCGAAAACTCCGCCCTCCCAATGCCCGTCCTCGGCGAAAAACTCGTCCAGACCATCTCCCAATGGCAAGGCGATACCGAGCAGGTGGACGATATGACAATGATTGGCATCAGAGTATAAAATTTTTCGCAAGAAAATTTTGTTTAGAAAAAAATACTTATCATCTTTGCACAAAAGAATCACCACTATGGAAACAGCAGCATACAACAGTCTGAGGGACTACCTCTACCAAGCACTCACACCCGACGAAAAACTTCGTATGGGCGAGGAACTTATGTTCCGTGCAAAAGAGGAACAAGGGGAGCCACCTCTTAAACGCTACACAATAGAGGAAATCCACGCAATGATTGACGAAAGCGAGCGTCAACTTGCCGCAGGCTTATGGCAAGATAGCGAAGATATGATGCGCGAATTAGAAGAAGAGTTCGCCGCCGAAGAAGAGCAATATGAATATGCAGTGGCGGTATGAAAGTGATTTGGACAGAATTGGCGAAACAACAAATGCGCCATATCGCAAAATACATACGCATCAATTTTGGCGTCACAGCAAGAAAAAATTTCACAGAGGAAATACGACACACCAATCTTTTGCTTGCCACGCATCCGAACATTGGAGTCGTTGAACCTTTGTTGGATGATTGTGCCAAAACATATCGCAGTTTTGTTATCAAACGGCACGATAAAATTGTCTATCACGTTGGTGACGATAGAATTGAAGTGGTAGCGTTTTGGGACTGTCGCCAAGACCCCGAAAGACTTGTTTCGCAAATCAAAACAGACAAAAACACAAACGAAACCAACGACCAATAAATATCGTTAATGGAAACGGCTTGTCCGCTTCCATTTTTTTTTGACAAATTACTCCTCAATTCCCAAAAATTTTCATTACCTTTGCGCCGATTATTGTATAACGCAAAAATTACAATGAAAACGCTCAAATTTTACACAGGAGTATTAATATTAACTATGGCAAGTGCTTGCAACTCAGGAATTAAAGCCCCAGAAGCCGAAATCGTCCCCAAGGAGTTTTCGGAGTTTGGAAATACGAGGATAGACAATTATTATTGGATGAACGAGAGGAAGAATCCAAAGGTGATGAGTTATCT
>JAFXMJ010000433.1 GCA_017530465.1 Bacteroidales bacterium | reverse complement strand
GGCGCATCACGACCACAGGATGGCAATGGCTCTTGCAGTCTGCGCCCTCACCGCCGACGCACCAATCGACATCGATGAAGCCGAATCCGTCGCAAAGTCGTATCCCGATTTTTGGAAGGATTGGGAGCAGTCGTTAATGCATAATGCATAATGCATAATGCATAATTGCCATTCGGCGGCGGGAGTGAAGGATTGGTTGTCGATGATATAATCAATAAAATGAAAAATAAAATGAAAAACAAACAATTCATAATTTAGGTTTGCATCAGGCGGAAGTCAATTATGCATTATGCATTATGAATTATGCATTGAATAAAAATGTACAGCAATAGGAAATATGTTATTGGACTGATATTCATTGTAATAGCGTTGATTTATATTTATAAATTGTTTTCCATTCAGGTGATGGATTCGAGTTATAAACTATCGGCGGAGAGCAATGTATTCAGGAAGGTAGTCGATTATACGGCGAGGGGGTTGGTATTTGACCGCAATGACAAGTTGTTGGTTTACAACGAGTCGTCCTACGACCTTTTGGCGACCCCAAACCGCGTCCCGGAGTTCGACACGGCGGATTTGTGCGCTATACTTGGCACGACGGTTGAGAGTTTCAAGGCTGAATTTCAGAAGGCAATCAAGCACGCAAGGTACAAGGAAAGCGTGATTTTCAAGCAGATACCCAAGCACCGCTATTCATATTTGCAGGAAAAGATGTACAAGTTTCCGGGTTTTGAGGTTCAGAAACGTACCGCCCGCAAATACGAGTACAACGCCGCCGCTCAGGTCTTGGGCTACGTGCGCGAAGCAGACCAAAAGTTTATCGAGGCAAATCCGTATTACAAGCCCGGCGACTATGTGGGCGTGGCGGGCATAGAAAAATCTTACGAAGAGCAACTGCGCGGTCAGAAGGGCACCAAGATTTACATCGTTGACGTAAAAAACAGAGTACAAGGCAAATACAAGGACGGCATTTATGACACGGTGGCAGTCGTAGGGCTCAACATCCAATCCACCCTCGACATCGAATTGCAGGAATACGGTGAAAAGTTGATGCAAAACAAGGTCGGCTCCATAGTTGCCATCGAACCCTCCACGGGCGAGATTTTGGCGTTGGTGTCGTCGCCGGGTTATGACCCAAACTTGCTCGTAGGCAGCGATATGGCTATCAATTACCCAAAACTTTTAGCCGACCCGTACAAACCAATGTACAACCGTGCGTTGATGGCTTGCTATCCGCCCGGCTCCACTTTCAAGACCATCAACGCCTTGATAGGACTTGCGGAAGGCATCATCACGCCATCGACGGCATACCCTTGCAACGGCGGTTTTAGGCTCGGCAGCCACGTAGTCAAGTGCCACCACGCGGGTTCGTTGGATTTGGTAAGCTCAATACAACACTCCTGCAACGCATATTACTGTTATGAGTTCACAAAACTCATCGCCGACCCGAAGTACAAGCGGGCGGATTCGGCTTACAGCAATTGGCGGAGGAGGGTGCAGTCGTTTGGTCTCGGCACCAAACTCGGCAGCGACCTCAATCAAGAGTCGGGCGGCATCTTGTATTCCAAGGACTATTACAACAGATTCTACGGCGAGGGGCATTGGACGGGCTACACGATAGTTTCGCTTAGCATCGGACAGGGCGAATTGGGATTTACCCCGTTCCAAATCTGCAACGCCTGCGCCACCATCGCCAACCGTGGGTACTACATCATCCCTCACATTGTCAAGAAGATAGAAGGTCAGGATCACATTGACCCAAAATTCCTCGAAAAACACGACACCGGCATACAGCGGGATTATTTTGAGACTGTAATCCAAGGTATGTATCAGGTTTGCGAAATGGGCACGGGACGGTCGGCGCGTGTGCCGGGCATTGAGGTATGCGGCAAGACCGGCACGGCGCAAAACCCGCACGGCAAAGACCACTCGATTTTTGAGGCTTTTGCACCCCGCGAAAATCCCAAAATCGCCATTGCCGTCTATGTGGAAAACGGTGGTTTTGGCGCGACATACGCCGCCCCAATCGCCGGATTGATGATAGAAAAATACCTCACCGACACCATCACGCGCAAGGACGTGGAGGCGCGAATCTGCAATGCAAATTTGCTCGACCCAAATGCGCAGATGAAATAGGAACGAGGAGAGAGGAAATCAACAAATCAATACTCAACAAATCAACAAATGAAACAACGCGGAGCAAATGTTTTTCGGTCGCTTGATTGGATAGTTTTGTTAATCTATTCGTTGCTGCTCTTTATGGGGTGGTTCAATATATATGCGGCGTGTTATGACGACACGCACGACAGTATATTTGACTTCAGTATGCGCTACGGCAAGCAACTCGTATGGATTGGGGTGTCGTATGTGATTGTGATACTGATAATGGCTTCCAACTTCCGGCTGTATTCTGTGCTATCGTATTTCATATATGGATTTATGATTTTGCTCCTGATGGCGGTGCTTGTGGTAGGCACCAAGACCAACGGGGCGCGGTCTTGGTTTGAGATAGGCCCATTGAAGATACAACCAGCTGAGTTTGCGAAGTTTGCGACGGCGTTGGCGTTGTCGAAAGTGATGTCGGCGTACAATTTTGACATAAAAAAAATCAGCGATCTCCTTTTGGCTATTGGCATACTCGCACTGCCGGCGGGGTTGATATTGTTGCAGCCCGATATGGGTTCGGTGCTTGTGTATGCAAGTATGATTTTTGTATTTTACAGGGAAGGGCTTTGGTCGATGGTGCTTTGGCTTATAGTGGTTGGCATCGCGATTTTCGTAACCACGTTGCAATATCCGCTCGTCTTTGTAATGATAGGCATCGTGATAGTTGCGGGCATTTGGCTGTTGGCATTTGGACGGACGATAGTGGAAGTGCTGATAGCGTGGGGCGCGGTGGCTGTGTTGACGGGTTTGTTGTGGATTGTCAATCATTATCTGCTCCACGACCGCTTCGAATGGCATCATCTGATAGTTGGCGCAAGTCTGATTTTGCTGCCGGCGGTGGCTATTTATAGTTATATGCAACGCGCTTGGTCTGCCACGTTGATTTGGTTGGGCTTGATAGCGTGTTTTGCGGTGGTATTTTCGGTGGATTTTGTATTCAATAATATAATGACCGACCACCAACAGACGCTCATCCGCGTGTTTCTCGGATTGGAGGTGGACCCCAAAGGCACGGGTTACAACGTGGAACAGAGCAAGATAGCCATCGGTTCGGGCGGTTTTGCGGGCAAGGGATATTTGCAGGGAACGCAGACCAAATTCAATTTTGTGCCTGAGCAGGCGACCGACTTCATCTTCTGCACCGTGGGCGAGGAGTGGGGTTTTGTGGGCTCCACGGTGGTGATTTTGCTCTTTTTATCCCTGATACTCAGGATAATATATTTGGCAGAACTCCAACGTTCTGCCTTTGCAAGGATTTACGGCTATTGCGTGGCGTCGATTCTCTTTTTCCACGTCGGCATCAATATCGGAATGACCATCGGACTTGTGCCTGTGATAGGCATCCCGCTGCCGTTCTTCAGTTATGGCGGCAGTTCGCTGTGGTCGTTTACGGTGCTGCTGTTCATATTTGTGAGGATGGATGCGTCGCGGGACGAATTGCTGTAAATTTTTTTATTGTTTTTTTTGCAATTTAAATTATTTTCCATACTTTTACGCAGCGAAATCTAAACCTATACCAATTACTATTATGAAACCATTCCGCCAAGCGACCATCAAGGACATAGCCCGCGAACTTGGAATTTCGGCTTCCACGGTATCGAGGGCATTGAAAGACCACCCCGACATCAGCCCCGAAACAAAGGAGGCTGTCAGGAACGTCGCCGACAAACTCGACTATCAGCCCAACGCGCTCGCCTTGGGTCTCCATAACCAACGCAGCAAAATCATCGGCATCATCATACCCGAAATTCAACATCATTTTTTCTCGTCGGTGATAAGCGGAATCACCGAAACCGCCCGCAATGCTGGTTTTAATGTCATCATTTGCCCGAGCGACGAGAGCGTGGAGCGCGAGAAGGAAAACATCCGCTCATTGGTGTCGCTCAGGGTGGAGGGCATTTTGATTTCCATTACCAAAGAAACCAATGATTATGCTCATTTTCAAAAACTTATGAACAGGAATGTGCCTGTTGTATTTTTCGACAGGCCGCCGGAGGGTTTTGCCTGCGACCGTTGCATCATCGACGATTATGCCGCCGCATACACCGCCACGGAGCATTTGGTGAGCCTCGGACGCAAGAAAATTGTGCATTTTGCGGGTCCCAACAATGTCAGGATTGGCAAGGACAGGCGGCGCGGTTTTGTGGATTGTCTCAAACGCCACAAGATGCCCATCACCGACGACACTATCTTCGACTGCGACTCCCACGACAAGGCGGTGGAGGTCATCAAGAAACTCCGCGACGAGGACAACATTCCCGACGCAATTTTTGCCGTCAATGACATCACGGCTGTAACCACCGTCAACGAACTCAATAAATACGGCATCCGCGTGCCGGAGAAGGTGGCTGTTGTGGGTTTCACAAACGGTTTATTATCAGAACTTTCGTCGCCGATGCTCACCACAATCGACCAAAACGGTCAACTCATCGGCGAAAAGGCTACAAAACTCCTCCTCGAACGCATCGAGACCCACGTCCTCACGCCGTACCAAACCGCCGTAGTGCCAACAAAATTGGTGGTGCGAGGCTCGACGGTGGCGGAAGACAACTCCGATTTGGTTGATGCAAAGTAAAAATTCTACATCTATTTACTCAAACAAAGCGGAGATTTCGGAATTTTTTTGGTAATTTTGCGCAAACTAAAAAGCATTAGCGACGAAAAAAAATTTTTACTAAACGGTCATCATTATGGAAAAGATAAGACTTCTGCCATCGGGCATCAACGATTTTGAGCGCATCCGCCGCGACAACCTTTATTATGTGGATAAGACTCAGTTTATTGCCACATTGGAGGGCGGGGACAGTTATGTGTTTTTCGGACGTCCACGTCGCTTCGGCAAAAGTCTGTTTGTGAGTATGTTGGAGGCTTATTACGACATCAAAAACAAAGACCGTTTCGACGAATTGTTTTCGGGTTTGTG
>JAFXMJ010000432.1 GCA_017530465.1 Bacteroidales bacterium | reverse complement strand
TCCCTTCTCCTGTCCTGGGTCGTTCTGGTTGCGGCGTTCTGCCTTGGCGTCGAGGGCGTTGATGGCGACATTGGTATTGATGTAGCCCGGACACACCATCAGGACGCGGATACCGTTGTCATAGTTTTCGGCGCGGAGAGTCTCAAAGAAACCATGCAGGGCGTGTTTTGCTGCGGCATAGCCAGAGCGCAACGGGATTCCAAACTTGCCGGCAAGGCTGCTCATGCAGACAATATGTCCTGATTTTTGCGCCACCATACCAGGCAATATCACCTTGGTGAGCGCAACAGCACCCATGAAGTTGATTTTCATCATTTTCTCCACGACCGTCAAATCCTCCTCCAACACAAGCGCACGTTGACTCGCCCCGCCATTGTTGACGAGGATGTCGATTGCGCCCATCTGTTCCACAATTGGTGTGGCGATGGCGGCGATGTCGTGATATTTTTCGAGGTCGAGGGGGACTATTGTCACCTTGTCGGGATATTTGCAGGCGGACTTTACGCGCTGCAACTCAGCCTCGCGGCGCGACGATATTATAAGGCGTGCGCCAAGCTCCGAAAATTTATATGTCAACGCCTCGCCGATGCCCGACGACGCGCCCGTAATCCATACTTTTTTATCTTTGAAGTCCATATATTTAGTTTTCCGCAATATTACAAAAGTTTTTACAATACAGCAAATATTTTTCGTAAATTTGCACGGCAAAAAATTACGAAATTATGGCAGATATTTTGGTAAACATCACATTGATTGTGATAATGGTGGGCATCGGCATGTCGCTGACATTCGGCGACTTCAAGAAAGTGTTTGTGTATCCCAAGCCGATTTTTACGGGCATCGGGAGCCAATTGCTCGTGCTGCCTCTGCTCGCATTTTCGCTGGCATGGATTGCGCCGGTGTCGGTCTATGCAAAACTCGGCATCGTGCTCATAGCATTGTGCCCCGTGGGAACAACAAGCAACATCCTGGTGCATATCTTCAAGGGAAATACAGCCCTCTCCATATCAATGACAATTGTAAACAGCATCCTCAGTCCATTTACAATTCCGTCTGTAATTGCCTTGGCGTCAACATATTTCACCGACAATGGGGCGAGCGTCGAGATGTCGTTTGCGGAGAGTTTTACACATATATTATTGACTGTGATACTGCCCGCGCTGTGCGGACTATTAATAAGGCGTTATATTCCCAAAATCGCCAACGCTTTGGAGCGTCCGTTGAAATGGATTCTGCCGTTGATGCTTCTGATTGTATTCAGCATCAAGATATTCTGGGGCGGCGGCAATGGCAATGCCAATTCGTGCGGCGCGCTCTCAATGGACGAGGCGTTGATTCTTACACCTTTTGTAATTGGTCTCAACATATTGGGAATGTACGGCGGATTTTTCATTGCACGAATCAACCATCTCGAAAAGCCGTCGCAACTCACCGTTGCCATCGAGACCGGCCTACAAAACACGGCGATGGCACTTTCTGTTGCCACCACCCTGCCTCACTCCTGCGAAATCGAAAAACCAGCACTCGTCTATGCAATGTTGACGTTCTTCACAGCGGTAGTATTCTGCCTGATACACAGCGACGTGCGCCTCAAGGATATTAAACCCTAAATCCCAAAAGCGTGATGTCGTCGCTCTGCTCAAGGTCGCCAATCCAGCCTTCGTAAAAATCCCTGAACGAATTTTTCTGGTCGGGAATCGGCATCGACTGCCTGCGCTCTATCTCCTTCTTGAAATTGATTGCAAGAAGTTTCTTGCAATAAGGACCGCCCACCACCTCGGTACAGCCATCAGAATACAAATAGATGATGTCATCGGGCTCAAGCTGAGTATCAACGCAATTGAAAGTCTTGTCGCCGTGCACCTTGCCAATCGAAAGATTGTCGCCAAACAATTCCGACACTTCGCCGCGCCTCATCAACACCATCGTGCGCTTGGAGCCAGCATAATATCCTTTGAGGGTCTCCGTGTCGTACATAAACAGGGACATGTGCAATCCGTCGCGCATAATGTCGGCCTCGAGCACATCGCCCATTGTGGCTTGTATCTTGCGGTTGAGGTCGTTGAGCACAATGTCGGGCCTCATCTCGGCAACACGCTTCACCCTCAATACTTCGTTGAGTAGGTAGATGTCAATAGCCGAAAGCATCGCGCCAGAAATGCCCTGCATATTGCAGTCGCCAACGCCAGCTATCACCCAGTTTTCGATTTTGAGAGCAAAAGTGAAGTCGCCGCCGATGCGGTCTTTGAGCTTTTCCAATAGGAAAAACTCGCGCAGCACATGTTTGGTAGGCGTCACCATCACCTGCATCACATTACGCAAGCGGACGGCGTAGTTTTGGTTTTCGTTCACCACTTCATTGACGTCCCTAAGCTGCTTCTCGGACATCTTGAGCGACGCCTTGAGGTTTTCAATCTGTTCGTCGAGCCTGTAGATATTGTCCATCTGCTCGTCGAGCATCTGTTCGTTGATGGAGAGCTGCGCCTCCTTGAGTTCCTTCTCGCGATTGGTGTCGGCGATGTGCCTATTGAGAGTCTCGATAGTACCTTCATGCGCCGCCACTTGATATTCAAGCCTTTCGATGGCGTCTTTCTGGTCGGTGAGTTTCTTGTTGCGCTCCACCATCTCCTTGTGCATCTGGTCGGCGACATACTTTTGCTTGAAAAATTTGTCAATATTGTTGCTCAACACGCCAAATTCCGACTTACTGCCCATTAGTTTGTCAATTTTCCCGACGTCATTGGAATAGAACACATCGGCTATCAGGTGTAGCGGTCTTACAATTTTCAATTGAGTGTACAAGATGAGCGATATTAGCATCAACAATACAAGTCCAAATATCGCAAACATCACCTTCAGCAGCCTATTGAAAATGCTCTCAATCTCGTTTTCCGCCGTAAAATAAAGGTATGCCACAGGATTGCCGTACTGATTGTTGAGTGTAAGGTAGTAGAAATAACTGTCCTGATTGTCAAGAGCCGCCTGCTCAAGAGTGAGCTGACTGAGTGCAACGTGCATCTCCACGGAACCGAGCATTTGCGACATCTCCGTCACAAGCGAATCGGTGTACTCCTTTACGAGCATGAGGTAACCCGTCTCCTGCTCCTGGCGCGTAAGGATGTCGTCAGACGACACAATTTTATAAATATAATAGGCAAACAGCCTGTTTTCCTTCACGGCATAGAAGATGTTTTTGTACTTGTTGCGGAACAAGGCCGGCAGCCTCAGGTCTTCATAAAAGTCGATGCCCACGCCAAACGGCATCACATGGTCGTAAAAGAGTTTGTTGTCGGTGTCAAACAACGCCACAGTAGCAGCAAGGTAATGCTCCGACATGTAGCCGATATTGACGTCAATCCATTCCATATCCTTGGTAGCCATCGACTCCTGCAACTCGTCCCAAGCCGAATTGTCGAACACCGGCGTCTGTTCCTGCTTGAGTTTGATATCGAAGATATTGTCCACCATAGTGTTGCGCTGCTCATTGGTGATGCGGCTAATATTGTCATTCTCACGCTGCTGGACACGGTAAAAAAATACCAGCGTCAGCAGCAGGATGCTGATGCTCGCTATCGATATTGCTATGACGCCCAATTGTACTGAACGGTATTTCATATTCTAATGGTTAATGTTAGCACTGTTTTTCGCACTACAAATTTAAAAAACATTTTGCGAAAAAACCATGCCAAGAAATATTTTTTTGCAGGAAACCCCAATAATAAAGAAAAAAAAATTATCTTTGTACTGCCAAAATAGTAGGCAAAACCAGTCAACTATTTATTAATCAAGCAATTAATAAAAAAAACAACAAATATAATGAGCATAATACAAAATATTTTGAAGTCCATTTTTGGCGATAAGTCAAGCAAGGACATCAAAAAAATGATGCCGACGGTTGAAAAAATCAAGGAGGAGTACGCAAAACTCGCCGACATCAGCAACGACGAGCTGCGAGCACTCACCGCAAGCCTCCGTCAGCAACTCAAAGACTCCATCAAGGAGGAAGAAGAGCAGCTGCAAGGCTTCAAGGATAAGCTCAACGGACACGATCCACTCTCCATAAAGGAGCAGG
>JAFXMJ010000431.1 GCA_017530465.1 Bacteroidales bacterium | reverse complement strand
GGCCCCGTACCAAACGCCGGCGACGACATCCAGATGTTCCTCGAACTCAAACCCAAAGTGGTGAAACTCGTTGAGGAACAGAAGCAACTCGTCAACCGTCTCCTCATCGACGCCAAAAACTATATCAAAGCTGGCGACAAGGACAAAGGCGGCATTGCACTCCTCAAAGCGTGGAAGGGTCTGCCCAAAAACAACGCTCTCATCAAATTCCTCAGCCAAGAAGGCAACAAGGTGCTCCTCCAAAACACCGAAGCCATCTATATGGCTGAAAACAACAAGCGTATGCCCGAAATCACCGACGAACTCTTCTTCGTCATCGAGGAAAAACAGAAGTCCGTCGATCTCACAGAAAAAGGCATCGACCTCATCACCGGCAAAACCGACGACCCGCAATTTTTCGTATTGCCCGACGTAGGCAGCGAGATTGCGGAACTCGAACACTCCTCCCTCTCCGAAGAAGAAAAGATGCAACGCCGCGACGAGATAATGAGCAATTTCGCCACCAAATCGGAGCGCGTTCACACCATCAACCAGTTGCTGAAAGCCTACACAATGTTTGAGCGCGACGTGGAATACGTCGTTATGGACAACAAAATCAAGATTGTGGACGAGCAGACCGGCCGTATCCTCGACGGACGCCGCTACTCCGACGGTCTCCACCAGGCCATCGAAGCCAAGGAAAGCGTCAAGGTGGAGGCAGCAACACAGACATTTGCCACCATTACCCTTCAAAACTACTTCCGTATGTACGAGAAGATAGCAGGTATGACCGGTACGGCAGAAACAGAGGCTGGCGAGTTCTGGGAAATCTACAAACTCGACGTTTGCGTAATCCCCACCAACCGCAAGGTAATCCGCGACGACAAGGAAGACCTTGTATATAAGACCAAGCGCGAAAAGTACAAAGCGGTAATTGACGAAGTTCAGAAACTCCACGACGCAGGACGCCCTGTTTTGGTGGGCACCACATCGGTGGAAATTTCGGAATTGCTGAGCCAGATGCTCAAAATGCGCAAGCTCGAACACAACGTGCTCAACGCCAAGCAGCACGCCCGCGAGGCTGAAATCGTCGCCCAGGCAGGTCAGAGCGGCACCATCACCATCGCCACCAATATGGCGGGTCGTGGTACCGACATCAAGCTCAGCGACGAAGTGAAGCAGGCTGGCGGTCTTGCAATTATCGGTACAGAACGCCACGAAAGCCGCCGCGTCGATCGTCAGCTCCGTGGACGTGCCGGACGTCAAGGCGACCCGGGCAGCTCGCAATTCTTCGTATCGTTGGAAGACAACCTTATGCGACTCTTTGGCAGCGACAGGATAGCCGCGCTTATGGATCGTATGGGCATCGAGGAAGGCGAAGTAATCCAGCACAAGATAGTCACCAAGTCAATCGAAAGGGCGCAGAAGAAGGTGGAGGAAAACAACTTCGGCATCCGCAAGCGTCTCCTCGAATACGACGACGTGATGAACAAGCAGCGCGAGGTCATCTACCGTCAACGCCGCAACGCTCTCTACGGCGACGGTCTCGACATCGAAATCAACAATATGCTCAACGACGCTTGCGACAATCTCGTCAAGTACGGACGCGACGACGACTTCACCTCGTTCAGCTTTGAGGTAGCCAAGAGCCTCGGCATCAGCTGCCCCGTGACCGAAGAAGACTTCCTGCAACTCTCCGACGAGGCGATTGGCGACAAGATATTCAACGCCGCATTCGAGCGTATGTCGGAAAAGATGAAACTCATCCGCGAAAAGGCCGCGCCCATCATCCAAAACGTATATGAGACGCAGAAAGACCGCTTCGAATACATCATTGTGCCCATCTCCGACGGCCGCCGCGTGTTCCAAATCCGCGTCAACCTCCAAAAGGCATACGAATCCAACTGCCGCGAGATTACAAAGGCGTTCCAGAAGATAATTATGCTCGTGACCATCGACGAAAACTGGAAGCAGCACCTCCGCGACCTCGACGACTTGAAGCAGTCGGTACAGGACGCCCGCTACGAACAGAAGGATCCGCTCGTCATCTTCAAGATAGAATCCAACGGACTCTTTGGCAAGATGCTCGACAAGAACAACAAGAGCGTTGTATCCACTCTGATGCGCGCACAGATACCGATGCCCGACCCCGAGCAACTCGCACAGGCTCAGGCACAAGCACAAGCTCAGGCACGCGCCCGCGAACAGGCCATCCGCCGCGAACAGGAAAAAATGAAAGCGTCGCAGGAGCAGGCCAACAGCATCAACGACACGCCCAAGCAGCCTCAGCAGCAACTCACCCGCCGCGAACCCGTACAAAGGACGCAGCCGGTAAGAGCCGAGAAAAAACCGGGGCGCAACGATCCGTGTCCCTGCGGCAGCGGCAAGAAATACAAAAACTGCCACGGCAAGGACTCTTTGGAGTAGTTGACAATTGAAGAGTAAAGTTTATAGTTGAAAGAGTAAAGATTAAAGTTGATTGATTGAGACTTTACTCTTTACTCTTTCATCTTTTGACTCTAATCCATTAAAGCAAATGAACAAAATCCGACAGTTTTTTTCGCTGTACCTCACCAACATCTTTGGTGTGATGAACGACCAGATGCTCAAAACTCTTGTGTGTTTTGTGGCGGCGAAATGGGTCGATCCCCAATACAATACAATAATTGTAAGCTGCGTGGCGGCGGCAATGGTATTGCCATACATATTCCTATCGCCGCTGGCTGGCAAGTTGCCCCATTTCTTCCGCAAGAAAAAAATCGTCACCATTGCCAAAATATGCGAATTGCCAATTATGCTGGTGGCGATATTGGGATTTTACTTCCAAAACATCTCACTTGCAATGACGGCGGTGCTTCTTATGGGACTGCAAAGCGCATTGTATTCGCCCGCCAAATACGGACTCATCAAGGACATCGGCGGCGTGGAAGGCGTGTCGATGGGTATGGGCGGTATGGAGGCATTTGCTTTCTTGGGTATGCTAATTGGTATATGCGTCGGCTCGGTGATGTCCGACCACGATTCGCTCACATTGTACGCAGTAATGCTGATTACAATTGCAGCACTCGGACTTCTCAGCAGCCTTACCATCAAGGCCAACGAAACCAAAACTGTGGAAGAATCGTCGGCAAACCCGATAAAATTTATGCGTGAATCATCCGCCATCGCCAGCAAATACAAAGGCCTTGGACACATTATAATGCTGTTGTCGCTGTTTTGGTGGTTTTGCTCGTCGGTGCAGATTATAATGATAACGCACTGCGACGAATACCTCCACATCACCAACACACAGACCGGCTATTTGCTTGCCGCAATGGCAATTGGAATCACTGCCGGATGCCTCATCGGCGGCAAGCTCAATCAAAACCGATATATGCTCGGCGTAGTGCCGCGCATCGGAGTTATCACCGGTCTTCTGATGGTAATTGTGTTCATACTGCCTTTCAACAATATGGGCGACAATGGGCCGTTGTATTTTGGGATTTTTATGACAATAATTGCAATTATCGTCGGCATATTCAAAATACCCCTCGACGCCGAAATTCAAAAGCGCGTAGATTCATCCGAGCTTAATGTCATCTTGGCGTATTTCAACCTGGTATCGTTCATCTTCATATTGGCGGCGTCTGTCACCAACATATTGATTACCAAATTTTTGCCCACCACATACGTGTTCCTTTTCGACGGACTCATATTGGCGGTGTGGTCGGTGATTTTTATGTTTTATTACAAAGGCTCGCTGTGCTACCGCGTGCGCAACATCATCCGTCTGCATTACGACATCAAGATGACCAACAAGGAAGCTCTCAATGTGCCAGAGGGCGACAATCTGCTCGTACTCCCAATGCACCGCGCACTCATCGACCCGTTGATTTTGTTTGCCGAACTGTACGACTACAAGTTGCAGCCGATGGTGGACGCAAGGTTTTGGAAAAACAAATTCCTCGGGCACGTGCTCAACCTCTTTGACGCCGTGCAAGTTCCTGACCTGCGCCGTGGCGGTCGCGAAGGCGTTGAGCAGGTGCAGAAACTCGACGGCATCGTAAAGACGCAGCTCGAAAACGGCGCAAACATCCTGTTCTACCCATCGGGACACGTCACACTCGACGGCAAGGAGACCATCGGCAACCGCCGTATGGCTTACAACGCCTCCAAAATTCTTCCCGAACACACCCGCGTGGTCGCAATAGAAATACACGGTCTCTGGGGCAGCCGATGGTCCAACTACGGACGCACCCGCACCGCGCCAATGGTGCCGATGCTCGTCAATAGCCTCAAATTCCTATTGTTGCTGAGATTTCTCTTCGTCCCGAAACGCAAAGTGGACATCCGCTTCACCGACATCACCGCCGATTTCCGCGAGTGGTCATCGCTGCCGAGGCAGGAGTTCAACTCCAAGATGGAGGAATTTTATAATCGAGAAGAGGACAAGCTGGTATTGACGAAGATATAATAATTATGATTATCAATAAACTTAAACTACATTAAAATGAGAAAACACAGCATATTGACTGCCGCATTGCTGGCTCTTACAACGAGTTCATTTGCTGGCGGTTATCTAACTAACACTAACCAGAGCATCTACTTTCTGCGCTATCCGGCACGTACAGCGTCCATCGGCATCGACGGCGTTTACTACAACCCCGCCGGAGCCGCCTTCTACAACGAGGGCTTCCACTTCCAGTTCAATTGGCAGAACGCCAAGCAGCACCGCGACGCTGTCGCCAACTACAACAACCTGTTTATGGCGAACTTTGAAAATCCGTCCGCAGACGGTTCGAGGAAGTTCAGGGGCAATGTCAACGTACCAATCCAGCCTTCGTTGTTCGCGCTCTACAACAAGGGCAATTGGAGTTTCCAAGCCGGATTTGGATTCATCGGCGGTGGCGGTGCGTGCGAGTTTGATGACGGCGTGGGAATGTTTGAGGCAATGGTGGGCAAAAACGGACTCACCGCCCTCGGCGACAACTTCGGCGGATACGCGCTAAATAGCCAGGTGACGGGCAAATCGTATTATATGGGATTCACTCTCGCCGCCGCACGCAAACTCACTGACAATCTGAGTGTTTCGTTCGGATTGCGGGGCATCTACGTGACGCAGAATTACACCGGCAGCATCACCGACGTCAAATTCAGAACCAAGACCGGCACAATCATCGACCAGACGCAGAATCCCGCATTGAGCGACCTCGTCCTCGACTGCAAACAGACCGGATTTGGCGTAGCACCAATCATCGGCATCGACTACAAAGCCGCCGACTGGCTCAACTTGGCAGTGAAATACGAGTTCAACACCCGCCTCTCCGTTAAGAGCACCGAACACAACAACGTCGCCTTCAATCAGTTGGCGTCCAACAATCCCGCTTTTGCAGGCTATCTCGACGGCGCAAAGACCGACTGCGATATGCCGGCACTCCTCTCCATCGGCGCACAGTTTACTCCCACTGAAAAACTCCGCATCGGCGTCGGCTACAACCGTTACTTCGACGTAGCCACCACTCAATGGGACAAAGACCGCCTCGGCGACACCAACGAATTGACCTTTGGCGTGGAATACGACGTCAACGACCGTTTTGAAGTGAGCGCGGGCTTGCAACGCACCATCTACGACCAGACCGATTCCAACGTGAGCGACCTTGCGTTCAGTATGACGAGTTTCTGCTACGGATTTGGCGTTGGCTACAAGGTAACGGACAAGGTGAAGGTCAATGCAGCGTATTTCCAGACCATTTACAGCGACTACTCCACCCAAACCACCACTTACAGCCGCACCAACCGCGTCATTGGCGTAGGAGTTGACATTGCGTTCTAAAAGATTTTTTTATTATCTAACACAACACTTACTTATTATGAAAAAGTTATTAATACTAATGCTAACCGCGCTGCTCTTTGCGGCGTGCAGCAACGGACAGAAAATCCTTGTCCTCTACTATTCGCAGAGCAACACCACCAAGACTGTTGCCCAGGAATTTCAGAAACAGCTCGGCTGCGACATCGCCGAAATCGAGTGCGAAGAGCCTTACACCGGCGACTTTGGCGCAGTGGCTCAACGCTGGCAGAAGGAGCAGCAGGAAGGCAAGACCGCCGCAATCAAGCCCCTTAGCAAAAACATCAAGGACTACGACGTCATCTTCCTCGGCTACCCGATTTGGGGCGGCACGTATGCATCGCCGGTGGCTACATTGCTGAAAGACACCGACTTCCAAGGCAAAAAGTTGGTTCCCTTCTGCACATTTGGCAGCGGCGGACTCAATACAAGTGCCGACGCATTGAAGAAAAACGCCAAAAACGCCAACATCGTCGATGGCTTTGGCATCCGTCAGGCAAGGATTGCAAAAGTGGCCGGTGAGGTGGAGCAGTTCCTCATCAAAGGCGGCTTCAAGAAAGGCACATTGGAGCAACTGCCCGAATTTTCGGCACAGAAGGCAGTCACCGACCAGGAGAAGGAGATTTTCAATCAGGCTTGCAGCGACTACCAGTTCCCGCTTGGCACACCGTCCACAGTTGGTTCGAGGAAGATTCAAGGCGGCACAGAATACCTCTTCACCGTTGAAGGTCAGATGGGCAGCTCCAAAATCTACGTAATCGCCCCCGACGGCGCAAAACCCGAATTTACACAGGTGGTTAGGTAGGAAAGAGGAACGAGGAGAGAGGAATCTCCCAATCTCAAAATCAACAAATCAACAAATCAATAAATCAACAAATTACTAACGCCACAGTCTCAATATGTACAGTGTGTGGAAACATATCCACAGGCTGTACATATTTTGTTTTTAGGCCGTTGTCCTGCAAAATCCGGAGGTCGCGGGCGAGAGATTTGGGATCGCAAGATACATAGACCAATCGCGACGGGCGCATTTTTATAATGGTGTCAATCAACACTTTGTCGCAGCCCTTTCGCGGCGGGTCCACTACTACGACATCGGCTTTCAGACCTTGATGCTGCACGAGGTCGGGGATTATTTCCTCCGCCTTACCTTCAATGAAATCCACATTGTCGATATGATTGAGCGCGGCGTTTTGCTTGGCGTCGGCAACAGCCTGAGGTATGGTCTCCACGCCAATCACCTTGCGGGCGTTGCGAGCCAAGAAAAGCGAAATAGTCCCGACGCCACAATAAAGGTCCATAACAGTTTCCTCGCCAGTTAATCCTGCCAACTCTAAAACCTTGTCATACAGGACTTTGGTCTGTGGCGTATTAACCTGAAAAAAAGACAACGGCGAAATCCTAAACTTGATTCCGTCGATAATATCTGTAATATAGCCATTGCCATACAAAGTAACAACCTCGTTGCCTCGGATGCGGTTGGTATTGTCACAATTGACGGTAAGAGAAATGTCTTTTATATTTTTTACTGACGACAACAACCTCTCAACCAGCTCATTACGATGTGGCAAATCATTGTCATTAACAACAATAGAAACCATCAGCTCATCAGTGGCGAACGCCTTTCTAATCACTATGTAACGCACTGTGCCTGAATGTGTTGCTTCGTCGTAAGGCTCTATATTATAATGATTGAGATGATTGATGACCACAGCAACGATTTTGGAATTTTCGTCCGCGCCCACGGGACATTCCTTAGAACTAATTATCTGATGCGACCGCCGTGCATAAAACCCCGCAACTATCTCACCGTCAATGTTTTTGGCAACGGGATATATCGCCTTGTTGCGAAAATTGAAAATTGTCCTGCTGCCAATCGTCCCGGGGATTTCGCGGTCAAGTACAACGCCAGCAGATTGCAGATAGTCAACCACTTTTTGGCGTTTCAACAACAATTGCTCATTATAATCCAACTCCTGAACCTGACAGCCCCCACACTGCCTAACATACTGACAATTAGCCCTTACGCGGTGTTGCGAACAGCGGATGATGCGTTGAAGATGGGCGTGGGCGTATGATTTGGCAACGTCGTCCACAACTGCGCTGACACGCTCGCCCGGCAGCGCGTTGCTTACATATACAGTGGTCTTGCCGAGCTTGGAGATGCCGTCGCCGTCTTCGCCAACTGACTGAATATCAAGTGTAAGGATGTCGTTTGGTTTCATAATAATTGCTATTGCAGATGCGCAAAATTACACAATTCCAGCAAATAATCGAAAAAAAATTTATGATGGGCGCACAAGTTGTCAAAAATTTTTTGTAGGTTTGCAGATGCTAACTAAAAAAAACATCAAAATGGAACAGAAAGAAAATCGAGAAATCAACTCTATAATCAAAAAACTCGAAAAGGCGGAAATCAAGGGCGACGCATTGCAGATTTACCTTTGCTGCGACGCGCTTTTGGAAATCTACGCCTCCAACTACGGCGCGGAAATGGCTGTTGCACTATGCCAAAAGGCCATCGACGCACTGCAAGAGGCTGGCGCGGCACGCAGAGCGGAGCTGGCATCGGCTTACTACAAGCAAGGCCTATTTTTGCAGGACAAATACTACCGCGCATTGCCGTGCTTCAAGAAGGCGATGGACTTGTTTTCGCAGGTCAACGACGACAATGGCATCGC
>JAFXMJ010000430.1 GCA_017530465.1 Bacteroidales bacterium | reverse complement strand
GGCGACGTTGTTGTAGAGATCCCTCTTGCCATAGACTTCGCCTTTGCAGATCCATACTTTGATACCTACGCAGCCTACCTTCGTGTTAGCGACGGCGAGAGCGTAGTCGATGTCAGCCCTGAGGGTGTGCAACGGAATCCTGCCTTCCTTGAAGGCCTCGGTGCGAGCCATCTCGGCGCCATTGAGACGACCAGAGATAACGAACTTGATGCCTTCTGCGCCCATCCTCATTGTGGATGCGACGGCGGTCTTGATTGCGCGCCTGTAAGCAATCTTGCCTTCAATCTGCCTTGCGACGTTGTTGGCAACGATTACTGCGTCGAGTTCCTGACGCTTGATCTCGAGGATGTTGATCTGTACGTCCTTCTTAGTGATGTTCTTGAGCTCCTCTTTGATCTTATCAACCTCCTGACCACCCTTGCCGATGATGATACCCGGACGAGCGGTGTTGACAGTAACGGTGATGACCTTGAGAGTCCTCTGTATAACGATCTTAGAGATGCTGGCCTTAGCGAGGCGGACATTCAGATACTTGCGGATTTTGTCGTCTTCGACGATTTTGTCGGAATAGTTCTTGATGTCGTACCATTCAGAATCCCAGCCCCTGATGATTCCAAGTCTGTTGCTGATCGGATTAGTTTTCTGTCCCATTATTTTTCTGAATTTTCTTTGTTACCTAACACGATTGTTACATGATTGGATCTTTTCCTAATCCTGTAAGCCCTACCTTGGGGAGCCGGACGGAGCCTTTTGAGCATCCTCGCTCCATCGACCTTAACTTCCTTAACGATGAGGTCGGCGTCTTCGAAACGGGCACCTTCGTTTTTGCTGCCCCAGTTGGCGACAGCCGACAGCAAAAGTTTTCTCAACTTGATTGCTGCCTCCTGCGGCGAGTACTGCAAGATGTCGAGAGCCTTGGTGACGTTCTGATTCCTGATCAGGCCAGCCACAAGGCGCATCTTCCTGGGGGAGGTGGGGTTGTTGCGGAGGATGGCGAAAGCCATGTCCTTCTTCTGCTCCTTCAACCTCGCAGCCCTTTCTTTTTTCTTGGTTCTATGCTTTACTTCTTCAGCCATTTTTGTATTATGTTTTTTTAAATGGTCTCCTATTTGTTACTACTTCTTCTTGCCGCCGTGCGCCTTGAACATGCGCGTCGGAGCAAATTCTCCGAGCTTGTGTCCCACCATATTCTCTGTAACGAAAACGGGGATGAATTTGTTTCCGTTGTGGAGCGCGATGGTGTGGCCAACAAAGTCAGGAGAGATGATAGAGGCTCTTGCCCACGACTTGATAACCGATTTCTTGCCAGATTCATTCATGGCAACTACTTTCTTCTCGAGCTTGTAGTCGATAAAAGGGCCTTTTTTAAGTGAACGACTCATGATTTGTTATGCATTAGTTATTTTTTTCTCTTTCTTCTTTCGATGATGAACTTGTTGGTGATCTTCTTGGGGCTGCGTGTCTTGTAGCCCTTAGCGAGAAGACCCTTGCGCGACCTCGGATGTCCGCCTGATGCACGACCTTCGCCGCCGCCCATCGGGTGGTCAACAGGGTTCATAACAACGCCACGGTTGTGAGGCCTGCGACCCATCCAACGGGACCTGCCCGCCTTGCCGCTCTTCTCCAACTCATGGTCGCCGTTGGAAACGCTGCCGATGGTCGCCTTGCATGTTACGAGAACCAGACGTGTCTCTCCCGAAGGAAGTTTCACTACTGCATATTTGCCGTCCCTCGCAGTAAGCTGCGCATAAGAACCTGCACTTCTTGCGAGCACTCCGCCCTCGCCGGGCCTGAGCTCGATGTTGTGGATGATGGTGCCGAGCGGAATGTCAGAAAGGAAAAGCGCGTTGCCGATTTCGGGAGCTGCGTCCTTTCCTGATTCAATCTTCTGACCTACCTGAATGCCGTTGGGGGCGATGATGTACCTCTTCTCGCCGTCGGCGTAGAATACCAACGCAATCCTCGCGGTGCGGTTGGGGTCATACTCGATGGTCTTTACTGTGGCTGGGATGCCGTCTTTGGCACGCCAGAAGTCCACGATACGGTATTTCTGCTTGTGGCCGCCGCCAATGTAGCGGACGGTCATCTTGCCGGTGTAGTTGCGGCCGCCGGACTTTGCATATCCAAAGGTGAGCGACTTTTCAGGCTTGCTGGCTGTGATTTCGCTGAAAGTGCTCAATACCTTTCCTCTTTGTCCCGGAGTTGTCGGTTTGAATAATCTTACTGCCATTTTGGGTTAAATGTTGCTATAAAAATCAATCTTGTCGCCGTCCTTGAGGGTGACAATTGCTTTCTTGTAACTTGGTTTCTTGCCTACGATGTATCCGGCCTTGGTCATGCGTGCCTTGATCTTGCCGTCGTATTTCATTGTGTTTACTGCCACTACAGTAACATTGTACATCTGCTCCACCGCCTGCTTGATCTGGAACTTGTTTGCCCTGGGGTCAACCACGAAGGCAAACTGAGCGATGTTCCTGCTGCCACGGGTGTCGGGACGACCCTTGTCGTTGCCCCTCTTGCCGGTCTTCACAGTCCTGCTTGCAAGCGCATTGAACTTCTCGGTTACAATGGGTTTTTGTATGATTTCCATTACTTTTGTGCGTTTTTTTTTCGTTACTTATTCTCGAAAATCTTGTTCAAAGCCTCCACCGCGCTTTCAGTGAACACCAACGACTGAGCATCAAGCACATCGTAAGTGGTTAGTTTTGAGGCAGTTGTAATTTTCGACCTGTCCAAATTTCTCGACGACAAATATACGTTTTTATTTTCAATTGACAAAACCAAAAGCGATTTTTTATCGCTGATTTTCAGATTATTTTTCAGCGATACGAAATTCTTGGTCTTGGGCTCCTTGAAGTCGAAGTCTTCGACAACGATGATCTGTCCGTCTTTTGCCTTGCAAGAGAGTGCCGATTTCCTTGCGAGCAGCTTCACTTTCTTGTTGAGTTTGAAGCTGTAATCGCGAGGGCGGGGTCCGAAGCACCTTGCGCCGCCTACCATTACAGGCGAATTGATATCGCCCGAACGTGCGCCGCCGGTCCCTTTCTGTTTCTTGAGCTTACGTGTGGAGCCGCTCATCTCGCTCCTTTCTTTGGCTTTCGCCGTGCCTTGACGCTGGTCGGCGAGATAGCGCTTTACATCGAGGTACATTGCGTGATCGTTGGCGTCGATGCCGAAGATAGCATCGTCAAGTACGACCTTCTTGCCAGTGTCTTTGCCCTCAATGTTGAATACTGATATTTCCATTAGTCTTCGATGATTAAGTATGAACCTTTGGGACCGGGTACCGCTCCCTTTACTAACAATAAGTTGTGCTCTGCGATGATCTTGACGATCTGGAGGTTGCGAACCTTAACGTTGTCGCCGCCGTCACGTCCTGCCATACGCATACCCTTGAACACCTTTGACGGGTAGGAAGAACCGCCGAGTGCACCAGGAGCCCTGAGCCTGTTGTGCTGGCCGTGGGTCTGGTCGCCTACGCCACCGAATCCGTGACGCTTTACTACGCCCTGGTAGCCCTTGCCTTTGGTGACGCCGCTTACGTGTACAGCTGCAACGTCCTTCAAGGACTCTACAGTGATAACGTCGCCGAGCTTCACTTCCTGCTCGATGTTCTTGAACTCTACGACCTTTGCCTTGGGGGTCGTGCCTGCCTTCTCGAAGTGCTTGAGCAACGGTTTTGTGGTGTTCTTAGCCTTCTTGTCGTCGAAAGCGAGCTGCACGGCGTCATAGCCGTCGGTCTCTACGGTCTTGATCTGGGTAACGACACATGGTCCTGCTTCAATCACCGTTACGGGTACGTTGACGCCCTTCTCGTTGAAGACAGATGTCATACCTACTTTCTTTCCAATTATTCCTGACATTTTGAATAAATTTTTTCGTTTTCGTGCCGGGCTCCGCCGGTATAGGAAAACATGTTTTTACTTTGTTGTGTTGTTTTCTCGCTAATTGAATGGCTGCGATCAGACTTTGATTTCTACCTGCACGCCGCTCGGCAATTCGAGCTTCATGAGGGCCTCCACAGTCTTGGGGTTCGAGCTGTAGATGTCAATCAATCTCTTGAAAGACGCGAGCTGGAACTGCTCCCTCGACTTCTTGTTGACGAAGGTCGACCTATTGACGGTGAAAATCCTCTTGTGAGTGGGCAACGGAATGGGACCGCTGACTGCTGCACCAGAAGACTTGACTGTCTTGACGATCCTTTCGGCGGAGCTATCTACCAAGTTGTGATCGTAAGATTTCAATTTGATGCGAATCTTTTGACTCATGGTAATCCTTAATTATAATTGGTCAATAAAAACTATTTTGCCTCTTACCTGGTCTATGATGCCCTGTGCAATCTGCGGCGGTACTTGCTCGTATGAGTGGAACTGCATCGAGGATATCGCCCTGCCGGATGTGAGCGTGCGCAAAACGGTCACGTATCCGAATGTCTCTGCGAGTGGCACCAAGGATTTGATAATTTTCATCTTGGCTTTTGAATCAGTGCTAATCACCTGCCCCCTGCGTTTGTTGACGTCCGCGATGACGTCGCCCATATATTCCTCTGGCGTGTCCACCGTGAGTTCCATTACAGGTTCGAGCAATATTGCTTTTGCATTTTCCGTCGCCGCCTTGAAAGCCTGCTTGGCTGCGATTTCGAATGACAGAGCGTCTGAATCTACGCTGTGGTAAGTGCCGTCGATGAGTTCGACGGTGAGACTTTGCATCTTGAAGTTGGCGAGAGGGCCGTTGTTCATGGCCTCCTCGAAGCCTTTCTGCACTGCCGGAATGAACTCCTTGGGTATCACGCCGCCCTTGATGCTGTTGACGAATGTAAGGCCTGTGGCATCATCGTCGGACGGCGAAACGCGTACCGTGATGTCTGCGAATTTGCCCTTGCCGCCGGTCTGCTTCTTGAAGATTTCGTGGTGTTCCACAGTCTTGGTGATGCGTTCCTTGTAGGTAACCTGCGGCTTGCCCGAGGTAATCTCGATGTTGTACTCGCGTTTCAGACGGTCGATGAGGATGTCGAGATGAAGCTCGCCCATACCTTTGATGATTGTCTGTCCGGTTTCCGAATCGGTCTCCACCTTGAATGTGGGGTCTTCTTCGGCGAGTTTCTGGAGCGCGAGGTCAAGCTTGTCGAGGTCGGCCTGGGTCTTGGGTTCGATTGCGACGCCAATCACCGGGTCGGGGAAGTGGATTGACTCGAACGCCACAGGATGCTTCTGGTCGGTGAGCGAGTCGCCGGTGCGGATGTCCTTGAAACCTGCCGCGCCGCAGATGTCGCCCGCCTCTACAAAATCCAACGCCTGTTGCTTGTTGGCGTGCATACGGTAGAGGTTGGTTATCCTCTCCTTCTTGCCCGTCCTGACGTTGAAGACCTGCTCACCTGCCTTGAGAGTGCCTGAATATACCCTGATGTAAACCAGACGGCCTACGAAGGGGTCAACGGCAATCTTGAATGCCAACGCTGCAAAAGGCTCTTTCTTGTCCGGCTTGCGGAGTATCTCTACATCCTTGTGGTCGGGGTCGTGTCCTTTTACCGCGCCAATGTCGAGCGGACTCGGCAAGTATGCCACAATTGCGTCCAAGAGTTTCTGTACGCCCTTGTTCCTGAGCGACGAACCGCAAAGCACCGGAACGGCTTTGAGGGCGATCGTGGCCTTGCGAAGCACTGCCTTGATGTCCTGTTCCGTAATTGACGTGCTATCTTCGAGGTATTTCTCAAGGAAAGCGTCGTCTCCGAGTTCGCCACATTTTTCGAGCAACTTGTCGCGCCATTCGGCAGCTGAGTCGTAGAGGTCGGCGGGGATTTCTGTAGTGTCGAAGGTCATTCCGTTGTCATCATCGTGCCATACGTAGGCTTTCATTTCGATGAGGTCGATGATGCCAATGAACTTGTCTTCGCTGCCAATCGGAATCTGCACCGGCACCGGGTTGGCGCCGAGTTTCTCCTCGATTTCCTGAACGACGCTGAAAAAATCGGCGCCTATTCTGTCCATCTTGTTGACGAAGGCGATGCGCGGTACGCTGTACCTCTCCGCCTGACGCCATACAGTCTCCGATTGAGGCTCCACACCTCCTACGCCGCAGAATACTGCCACCGCTCCGTCGAGCACCCTCATCGAACGCTCCACCTCTACGGTGAAGTCCACGTGACCGGGAGTGTCGATGATATTGATGGTATGCTTGACACCATCATAGTTCCAATAGGCGGTGATTGCGGCAGAGGTGATTGTGATACCCCTTTCGCGTTCCTGGGTCATCCAGTCCATAGTAGCGGCACCGTCATGGACCTCGCCCATCTTGTGGGTGACACCCGTATAAAAAAGGATACGCTCGGTGGTAGTGGTCTTACCTGCATCGATATGGGCCGCTATTCCGATATTCCTTGTATTTGCGAGTTGGTTGTCCATGGTTCTATATTATATAAGGTGTCGTCTATTACTTCAAGTGCTGTTACTTACATTCTGCTGTAGTTGGCGTAAGCCTTGTTGGCTTCTGCCATGCGGTGCGTGTCCTCCTTCTTCTTGAAGGCCGCGCCTTCCTCGTTGTAGGCGGCAACGATTTCTGCTGCGAGTTTCTCAGCCATAGAGTGGCCGGAGCGGAGACGCGCATACTTAATCAAGTTTTTCACGCCAATGGATTCCTTGCGGGAGGGGCGGATTTCCTGGGGCACCTGGAATGTAGCACCGCCGATGCGCTTGGACTTAACCTCGACATCGGGGGTAATGTTTTCCATTGCCTTCTTCCACACCTCGGTAGGAGTCTTGCCGGTGTCTGCTGTCTTCTTGCCGACAATGTCCATTGCGCTGTAGAA
This sequence comes from Bacteroidales bacterium, assembly GCA_017530465.1. GTDB lineage: Bacteria > Bacteroidota > Bacteroidia > Bacteroidales > UBA3824 > UBA3824. Next base: position 1,238 of record JAFXMJ010000430.1, on the reverse strand, counting down.
AATCTTGAAAGCGATGCTCTTCTTGCCATCGACCATCATGTCGTTAACGAACCTCGTAACGAGCGAGTCGCCATACACAGGATCGGGAAGGATCACCCTTTTCTTTGGTTTTGCTTTTCTCATTTCTGCTAAATGAACTTTTTAAAAATTACTTTTTCTTAGGTCTCTTGGCACCGTACTTAGACCTCTGCTGACCCCTGTTGGCAACACCAGCGGTATCGAGAGTACCGCGGATGATGTGGTAACGCACGCCGGGGAGGTCTTTCACACGACCGCCACGAACCATTACGATGGAGTGCTCTTGCAAGTTGTGACCTTCGCCCGGAATGTAGGCATTCACTTCCTTGGAGTTCGAGAGCCTTACCCTGGCTACTTTGCGCATAGCTGAGTTAGGTTTCTTAGGCGTGGTGGTATATACACGTACACACACACCGCGCTTCTGAGGACACGAATCCAATGCCGGAGACTTACTCTTTACCGTAATAGTCTTTCTACCTTTTCTAACTAACTGTTGAATTGTAGGCATTTGTGTTTAACTTAATTAATTAACATAATTGAGATGCAAAATTATAATTTTTTTCTTGAATATCAAACTATTTTGCAAATTATTTTTTCACTTTTTTCTCAATTCTTTCGCAGTGCAAAGGTAATAAATTATCAATCAACTTGTTAAGGGTAAATATTAATTTTTCGTAAAATTTTCACCGTCGCGAACGAGACGGACACAAGCTCCGCCCCAACGGTCGTATGGATACAACGAAACTATATTGTTGGAAGACATAGGGCCATCGGTAGGATAACCGAAATAGAAGCCGTTTTGCATGCCAGTCGGGTCGGCTGATTCTGACCAATATATGCCATAATCGCCCACGTAATACAATGCCGTATTGACGCGGTAACCAGCAGCCGGCAAAAACATTGCCCCAGCAGATTCAGCTGCCAACCATTGCTCTGCATCGTAGGATTCTGCAACCGTCACCGAACTCATATCGGGCAAAATAACAATGCCGAGTACGCCACAAACATTAGCCATATAGCGCAGGCTGTCGGCATTGCTGCGCTTATTTTTATCACAGCCAGCGAGATACGACCATTCACTTATGCTAAGCGTCCTCCATTGTTCACCAATGGCGGGAGGTGTGGTAAAACGCGTATAAGTTTCGTCGTATGCAGGAATGTATTCCATACTGTTTTGGTTGGTCTTTACGGGAGTACCACCAACGAGCCACATACCGCAG
>JAFXMJ010000429.1 GCA_017530465.1 Bacteroidales bacterium | reverse complement strand
TCTACATCTCCGACGATTATATGGACGTACTTGCGGAAGGCGAATGGCAAAAATACTTCAAAGTGAAACCCGAAGTATTTACCCGCGAGGCAAAACGCGCTTGGCTCGACAAAAACAGCGGAGTTTCCGTTGGTTCAGACGCCTTCTTCCCCTTCGGCGACAACGTGGAACGCGCCCACAAGAGCGGCGTCAACTTCATCGCGCAACCCGGCGGCTCTGTCCGTGACGACAATGTCATCGACACCTGCAACAAGTACGGCATCGTGATGAGTTTCACCGGCATAAGGCTGTTCCATCACTAAGATACAATGCATAATTCATAATGCATAATGCATAATTACGACATCCGGCGGAGACAATTATGCATTATGCATTTTGCATTAAATAATTATTCAATCTCCATTGTGAAATCCGCAATCACACAATCCAAGCCTTCTTCTTGCGAGAGGTGTGCGGGGTAGGATTTGAGGAGGGTGGAATCCTTGTAGAGAGTTACAGTATTCGCGTCTTCAAAATCGACGATGGCTGCGTAGAGGTGTCCGTCCTTCATCCTCGACATATAATGCGCCGCGCTACCACTCTTATTAGGATACTGGATTGTGGCGGTCTCAACAAAATTCTTGTAAATGTACGCATCCAACGCACCAGCAAAACTCCAATAATAAACATCATTGCCGTCTGCCGCCATATTAAAGCTATCTTCGGGATAGCCTTTGACCTTCTTGGGATTCTTGCCGTTTTTCGACACTAATAGATAAGTGAAATCATCGTCCTCACTGTACTCTTCGTCAGGCTCGGAGGTGTAGATGTCGCCATTGTTGCTAATCCAGAACGAACCTTCGGGCTTGAACCCGCCCAACACCGGCTTCATATTTTTGCTAATGACCGGCGACTGAGCCTGCCCCTGCCAAAAATCAAATCCACGGCAATATGCATCGCCATTGATGATGCGCAATCCATACATACTGTATGCACCAGTCTCATTTTCAATCAGTTTGCCATTTTTGTAGAGTTCAGACGGCTCTGAATCGTAGCCACGGTTGATTAGCACATAGATGTTGTCGCCTTGCTGCGCCACATCCCGAACAATAGGCGAGCCGTCCTCGTCGGGCTTGTATGAAAACACGGTTTCACCCTTCTGATTGACGATTTTGCCGTTGCACTCGTCGAAGAAGATGTCCTTCTCGCCTTTCCAAATGGACACATCAGGTCCAAAAGTCAGGTTAGTCGCCTTGCCGTCGGCATAGACCTTACACGAGCCTTCGTCGTTGGTGGGTTCGATGCCATAATACACGTGTCCGCCAACAACAAAGAGAAATCTGAAAGAGCCGTCGTAAGTGTAGAGCGGTTCGCCGTTTTTATAGACGGTGGTCTTGTTGGCATTGGTAGCTGCAACGTAAATGTTCGTGGCATCTGTTTTCGCCGTTGGTTCAGCTGTGGTTGCTGGTGCGGTTGCAACTTGGGTTTCTTGTTTTGGTGCCTGCGCGGCAGAATTGTCATTGTTTTGGGCAGCCTGATTGTTGCCACCGCCGCCGCACGATGCAAGGAGCAACGCGGCAGCAAAGGAGATTAGAAGTTTTTTCATAATTAATCGGATTATTAATGGATTATCGTTGCCAAAATTATAAAAAATGTTCAATAATTCTTGCAATTTCCACAAAAATCTTTACTTTTGCGATTGATAACAAAACAGTCAAAATTATGTTGAACTACCCGCTGAGCATACAAAGTTTTGAGGATTTGAGGAAAAGAAAATGCGTCTATGTTGACAAGACGGATTATGTATATAATCTCGCCTATCACGGCAAAACCTATTTCCTCGCCCGTCCACGCAGATTTGGTAAAAGTCTGTTGTGCAATACGTTGCGCTCATTTTTCGAGGGCAAGAAAGAACTTTTTGAAGGCCTCAAAATTTATGATTTGGAGAAGGATTGGATAAAATATCCCATACTTTACATACCTTTGGCGAGTGGTAATTTTGCAAAAGAGGGCATCCTCTACAAACGACTTTCCAACTGCCTCGAAAAATACGAAAAGACATATTTGGGCGTCGTTAATAGCGAGGAAGACCTTGGAATCAGGTTGCAACAGGACGTGGAGGAAGTTCTCGAAAAGACTGGATTGCAAACAGTAATGATTGTCGATGAATACGACAACCCGCTGATTAACAGCACTCATCTCGAAGAGGACAAGCAAACTTACCGTGGATTTTTCACAGTGTTGAAGGATTACGACGAGTGTTTCCGTTTTGTATTTCTGACTGGCGTCACCAGATATGCAAAGACAACTATCTTTTCTGGCAACAACCAACCCAACGACATTACATTTGACAAAATGTATTCGGGAATTTGCGGCATCACACACGACGAATTGAGAGATTATTTCACGAATGAAATCAAGGAATTTGCCAAAACGCAGAAAGTATCATTCGTTGAAATGCTGTCAGAATTGATAAAATGGTATGATTGTTATCTTTTCAACAAAAAAGGCATCAAGGTTTTCAATCCCGTAAGCCTGTTTAACGCATTGTCTAAGAAAGATTTAGGGAACTATTGGTACGATACAGGAACTCCCACAATCCTGATGAAACGAATCAAGAATACTGTGTTTGATATTACAAAACTCAAAAATGACATAGAAATTGGCGAGGACGAATTGGAACACTACAAGGATGACGAACTGACCACCGACATTGTGCCATTGCTGTATTATAGCGGCTATCTTACCATCAAAAATTTTATTGATGAGGAACGGCTCTACATTCTTGGATTCCCTGACTATGAGGTGGAAACAAGTTTTTTCAAATCGCTTGCAAGGTATTTTTATGGTTCGCCCGACAGCGAAACCGGTTTCAAATATTCCAAATTCCTAAGCGACTTCCGCACAGGCGACGTAGAAAGCGTCATCGAGCGGATGAAAGCACTGTTTTGCGCCCTGCCGTATGCCCACGACAAAAGCCTTAAATTTGTAGAGCGCGATTTTCAGAACGTTATATACTTGGTATTCAGCATTTTGGGCGAATACATAATCAGCGAGGCGCACTTGTCGAAGGGACGCGCCGACAGCATACTTATTAATAAGGAGTATGTCTATATTTTTGAGTTTAAGATTGACCAAGACGCACAGACCGCCCTCAACCAAATCAACGTCAAAAACTACGCGGGACGTTTCAAGATGGACGACAGAAAAATCGTCAAAGTTGGTGTAAGTTTTTCAAGCGACGAAAAAAACATTGTGGATTGGAAGGCGGAATTTTAAATTATGCATTATTTTCTTCATCCTTCCTCCGCAGCCACGCCGCATACACCGCGCCCGAAATATTGTGCCAAGTGCTGAACACCGCGCCGGGGATTGTTGCCAAGGGATATTGAGCGAAATGCGCGGCGGCAAGTCCGGCGGCAAGTCCTGAATTTTGCATACCGACCTCGATGGAGAGGGCGCGACATTTGGGATTTTGGAGTTTCAACAATTTGCCGACAGCATATCCAGCGGCAAATCCGCAAAGATTGTGTAGAATTACAACAACAATTATCAACGCGCTTGTATTCACGGCGTTGAGAAGTTTTTCGGAACTTGCCGAAACCACAGCCGCCACGATTACAGCAATGGCGAGAGTAGAAACGGCAGGCAGCAATTTTACGATTTTTTGGGTGAAATTGCCAAAAAACTTATTGACCAACAATCCCAAAATTATCGGTATCTAAACCACCTTCACTATCGAAAAAAACATATCCAAGATGTTGACATCCACAATCTCGCCAATATAAATTTGCGTGAATAGCGGTGTCAAAAACGGCGCGAAAATCGTGGAAACTATCGTCATCCCAACAGACAGTGCCACGTCACCTTTGGCAATGTAAGTGATTACATTAGAGGCAGTTCCGCCTGGACAAGTACCAACAAGAATAACGCCGACGGCAAGTTCGGGACCAAGGTTGAAAATCTTAATCAGCAAAAAAGCAATCAACGGCATCAACGCAAACTGCGCCAAAAAACCGATTATCACTTCCTTCGGACGGCTGAAAACAATTTTGAAATCCTCGGTTTTGAGCGTTAGCCCCATCCCAAACATCACCACGCCGAGCAAGTAATTGACCGCGCTCGTCTTAATCCAATTGCAGGTCTGCGGCTGCCACAATGCAAGGACAGCCGCACCCACAACTATGAACGCCATATATTTTGCAATATAACGGCAGATTTTTTCGACAGTTTCCACTCTCTACTTTACTCTTTAATCTTTCCTCTTAAATCTCTCCTCTTTAATCTTTCCTCTCTCCTCGTTCCT
>JAFXMJ010000428.1 GCA_017530465.1 Bacteroidales bacterium | reverse complement strand
CTGAGATGGACGTTTGGCAGTACATTTACCGCGAAAAAATTCCGTTGCCGAGCCTCTATTACACCCACACCCGCAAATGTTTTTTCCGCGATGGTCAGTGGCTCGCTGCCGAGGATTGCATCAAACGTCGCCCCGAAGAAGAGGTGGTAGAAAAACAAGTCCGCTGCCGCACCATTGGCGACATAACTTGCACAGGCTTAACGCTTTCCACCGCCCATTCTGTTGAAGACATCATTGCCGAAACCGCCGCAACACGTGTTACCGAGCGCGGTGGTAGAGCCGACGACAAACGCAGCGAAACGGCGATGGAAGACCGCAAAATAAATGGGTATTTTTAATGCACAATGCACAATGCATAATTAATTCGTAATTCATAATTCGTAATTCATAATTGTTATGACCGACGGATATTTAGATATGCAACTTCTCCGCTTTACGACGGCGGGAAGTGTAGATGACGGAAAATCAACGCTTATTGGACGGCTTTTGTACGATTCAAAATCAATTTTTGAAGACCAACTCGAAGCCGTGGAGCAAGCGTCGAAAAGTCGTGGCAATGAGGAAGTTAACCTTGCACTCATTACCGACGGACTCAAAGCCGAGCGCGAACAGGGCATCACTATCGACGTGGCTTACAGATACTTTGCCACTCCAAAACGCAAATTTATCATCGCCGACACTCCGGGACACATTCAGTACACCCGAAATATGGTTACAGGTGCGTCAACGGCAGATTTGGCGATAATTCTCATTGATGCGCGGCACGGCGTTATGGAACAGACAATACGTCATTCGTTCATCGCCACGCTTCTCGGAATCCGCAATATTGTGGTGTGTATCAACAAGATGGACTTGGTGGATTTTTCCAAGGAAGTCTTTGACAAGATAATCGCCGACTACAACGAAATGTCAAAACATCTTAACATTCCGGCGGTGGATTTCATTCCGATAAGTGCCAAAAACGGCGACAATGTTGTTAACCGTTCCGAAAACACACCGTGGTACGCCGGCAAACCGCTGTTGGAATATCTCGAAACCGTAGAAATCAAAAAGTCTGACAATCAGGGATTTCGTATGGCTGTGCAGTATGTTGTACGACCAATCAGCGACAAGTTTGCAGATTTTCGCGGATACGCCGGACGCATTGCGCAAGGTGTTGTCAAAGAGGGCGATAAGGTAAAAATCCTGCCGTCGGGCTTGACATCAACGGTAAAAGGAATCTACAACGGCAAAGAGCAACTATCTGAGGCTCAGGAAGGTGAATCGGTTGACATCACACTTAACGACGACATCGACATCTCTCGCGGCGATTTTTTGGTTTCCGACGACAACAATGTCCCAAGCGTTGACAATCAGTTTGTTATGAATATCTGTTGGTTCAATCCATCGCCGATGCAACTCCGCAAAAAATACATCGTCCGCCACGCCACACAAGAGGTTCAGGGCTTGTTTACGGCCATTGATTTCAAGGTAGATATTTCCACACAGGAACGCATCACCGATGTCAACGAACTTCAACTCAACGACATAGCCCAAGTTCAACTCAAAACCTCTCAGCCGCTTATCTATGAAAGTTACTACAAAAACAAAGTAACAGGTTCGCTGATTTTTGTGGATCCGTTTAGTTTTGAGACAGTTGGAGCGGGGATGATAATTTGATTTAAGAGTGAAAAGTTTACCAAAAAGAAAGTTTTTTGGTAAACTTTTTTTGATTTATAACAACACTATTTTTTGCCAATAACATTCTTTTTCGTAACTTTGCCAAAAATATAAACTCCGATTGTTATGGCAAAGGCTTTTAATACAGCGGTAACTTGCGACTCCAAGCGGCACTATATGGTGGACACTGCCAACAAGATGAAGGTTTTTGAACGTCTCATCAACAATGGTAACTACTTCACCATCAACCGTGCACGTCAGTTTGGCAAGTCAACGTCGTTGAAATGGATTTACAACCACCTCAACGGCGAATACTTGGTTGTGTCCCTGAGTTTTGAAGACACCGAGGAGAGCGATTGGGAAAGTGCTTCGACGTTTTATCATTTCTTTTGCAGATATATGGCAAAGGCGTTTACATCAGGCAGAATTCAAAATGAACAAAACGCCAAGTTTTGGGTAGATGCGCAAAAAATCGAAAAGCCGAGTATCAAAGACCTGTCTGACAAGATAACAGAATTTTGTCAATCAGGGACAAAAAAAGTTGTTATATTAATTGACGAAGTTGACAAAAGTCTTGACAATGATTTGTTTTTGAATTTTCTGTCGATGCTGCGCAAAAAATATATCGACCGCGACCAATTCGGCGATTATTCCACTTTTTGGTCGGTTGTTCTTGCCGGTGTCTATGACATCAAGAGTATGAAGGTAAAAATCCGTCCCGAGGAGGAGCATAAATACAATTCGCCGTGGAATGTTGCAGCCGACTACAAACTTGATATGACTTTCAACCCGCAGGAAATAAGCACTATGCTTGTCGATTACGAAAACGAAAATCATATAGGTTTTGACATCAAAGAGATTTCTCAGGAGATTTACAAATACACTTCGGGCTACCCTGTTTTGGTAAGCGGAGTTTGTAAAGAAATTGACGAGAATTTGGACAGGGATTGGACCAAGGACGGTGTGCAGCAAGCGGCAAAAAGCATCATCGCCAAAAAGACAAATCTGTCGGAAAGTATTACAAATAATCTTGAACTTTATCCGAAGTTAAAGGCGTTTATCAAGGCTGTGCTGATGGAGAATTATTCGATTCCGTTTGATGTTAACAATCCGACAATGAAATTTGCCAATATGTTTTCCATTATCAAGGCTAACAAAGAAGGCAGAGTGGAAATCCATAATTTGATTTTCCAACAGATTCTCATCAACTATTTCATTTCGGAAAGCAACCTTAATATGATTGTTCCCGATTCAGGTATGAGACCATATCTCACCAAATCGGGCGACTTGAATATGCCGTTGATTATCAACCGTTTCAAAGATTTGATGAGCAAAAAGACCGACAAGGCGGAGTTCCTTGAACGTGAAGGTCGCTTTATGTTTATCTGTTTCTTAAAACCGATTATTAACGGTACGGGCTTCTATTATTCCGAACCCGAAAACGACGATGGCTCGCGGATGGATTTGGTTGTTACCTACAACCGCAAAGAATACGTCATAGAGTTAAAAATTTGGCACGGCACAGAATACGAAATTTCAGGTCGCGACCAACTTTCAGAATACCTCGACGCCCGCAACCTCGCCGAAGGCTACCTTGTAACATTCTCATTCTTAAAGGAAAAGACCGCACAAGAAAAACCCGAATGGATTGAACATAACGGTAAACAGATTTACGAGGCGGTGATTGATTGCGGGAAGGAATAAAAAACTGCAATCCTCCATTTTTTTTAATGTAATCCTACACCGTCAAAATCTTCTTTCATAACTGTTTTGTAACGAATTTTGCAGCATAAAATTTGTTACAAAATGCAAAACCTTATCACACAATTAAACGAAAAATTTGCCAATGCATCAGCCGAGGAGGTATTGAGGTACTTTCTTGCTGAGTATAAGGGCGTTATAGGGTTGTCGTCGTCGCTGAGTTACGAGGATCAGGTGCTCACGCATATTATATGTAGCATCGACAAGACGGCTAAAATCTTTACGCTCGATACAGG
>JAFXMJ010000427.1 GCA_017530465.1 Bacteroidales bacterium | reverse complement strand
CAGCATATCATTCATTCTTAAATAAAAAAGGGGCACCTTTGGGCTGCCCCTTTTTTGTTGCAAAAAATGTCATATACGCGTAATTTTGGCGGTGTAAAATTTGTTTTGGCGGTGTAAATGTTGTAATTTTGGCGGTGTAAAATTTGTAAACACTATGGAAAAATCTTTACAAAAAAAACTTGAAGAGTGCGACAAGTTGCAGCAAAGTTTGTGGAGTTACCGACCGTTGAAGGAGGAAACGCTCAAATCACTGAAAGAGTATTACCGTGTGGGACTGACTTTTACAAGCAACGCCATAGAAGGCAACAGCCTGACAGAAAGCGAAACAAAGGTTGTAATTGAAGACGGACTTACCGTGGAGGGTCGCCCCCTGAAAGACTTATACGAGGCGGCGGGACACGCTGCGGCGTTTGATTTTGTCTATACGCTCGCCAAGTCTAAATCGTTGGAAGATGCCGACATCCTGAATATCCACAGGCTTTTTTATGAAAAAATTGACCCGTTGTCGGCGGGATGTTTTCGCAAAGTGCCGGTTTTTATAAGTGGCAGCAAATATGCGGTGTCGCCTGTTGACAAGATAAAGTCGCGTATGGAGAAACTCGTTGATTGGTACAACAACAACGAAAACAAACTCCATCCTGTCGTGCTTGCCGCTCAACTTCACAAAAAATTTGTTTTCATCCATCCGTTTGTGGACGGCAACGGTCGCCTTGCAAGGTTGTTGATGAATCTCGCCCTTCTTCGCAACGACTACAACATCGCCATAATCCCGCAGATAATGCGCAGCGAGTATATTGCCGTTTTGGAACTTGCCCACACTGACGACGCGCCTTTTATGGAGTTTATAGCCGACAGAGTAATTGCCACTCAGTCAGATATTTTACGTCTGTTTAGGGAAACTATGCCTGAGTCCGAAGCCATCCCTTTTGAAGAACAATTGAAGTCTGAGATTTCCAACAATCCCGGTATGAACGCGCCTGCGCTCGCCTTGAAACTTGCGCGTAGCCTGAGGACTACACAGCGTTATCTCCGCTTGTTGACGCAGAAAGGCTTGATAGAGTTTCGCAGTGTGGCTAAAAAAGGCGGTTATTTCTTGGTTGGTTTTTAATTAACTGATTCTTTTGGCATTAGGACGGGTTTGTGGTTTTCCATTGTTCCTTTGATTTTAAAATATTTTGTTGCAATTCTTCAAAATACTTTTTTGTCGCTTCTTCTTGACGGATAAAAGCATCCTCCGCCGCCTCGCGCATTATTTGTGCGAGGTATTCCTCCGGCGGCTCCTCCAAACTCGTCAGGCGATAACTGTTGATGTCGTTGGGCATAGTGTTATATGTTTTGTTTTGCAATATGCAAATCTAACAATTTTTTTCGATGTCAACAAGTGAAAATTATTTTATTTTTTATTTTTTCGCCCTGTCAGTCCTTGATTTGAGAGAACGGTATGCTTGGTCGGAAAAACCCATTATGTCCATTATTTCTGTCTTGCTTTTCCCAATGTTTTGCAAAATGAGAAGAATGATGGAATTTGTTGGAAGTTTGTCGTAATTGGTGGATATTTCACGCTCGAAGTCTGCATTTTGAGAAAAATAATATTCCACCAAAATGTCCCTTTCATCTTTTGTCAACTGTGAGATGCTTTCGTTGGTCAGCAGACGTTGATAAAGATTTTCCGCTTTTGAAACTTTTATTTCTGTTGGTTTGCGTGTTTTGAAGTAGAACACCGCCAACACTGCCAAAAGTGCCACCGTCAAAAATATTGTCAAATTTTTTATCCACAACAATTTGTTTTCCAATTCTTTGAAATCTTTTTTCTGTGTGTGGTAAAATTTGTTGATATTCTCCCAACGTAGGACGAGGTTGCTTTCTTTGGTTTTGTAGAGCGAATCTTTTTCGGAGGAAATGTCTTTGTAAACGTTGAACGCCGCGTCGGTTTTGCCGGCTTTTTCGAGGCATTGGGCGTAAAGCGACATCAATTCGACGTTGCTCTCGTGGGCGTCTTTTCGCAATGCTTTCGGGTAATATTCGGTGGCTTTGTCCAAATTGCCTTGTTCAAGATAGAGCCGTGTCAAGCCTTTGAAGGCGTCGGCATTGTGGATGACTTCCAACGACTGCATAAAATATTGCTCGGCAAATGCGGGATTCTTTTTGCGCATTGAGTTGCCAAATGCGGTATAGACCGCCGCCTTGGAACCCATATCGTAGCAATCAATGAAATTGAGACAGACTGCCATATATTTTTGTGCGCTGTCGGCGATGTTTTTTTCGTCATAACAGAGCGTCAGGTAAAGCGCAGGATACGCCATCCTCGTCTTGTCGTGTAGATGCTCGCCGATTCGGTAGGCTTTGTCGGCGTATTGGAGACATTCGTCGGTGTCGGCGTGATATGCCGAAATCGTGTATCCGATTGTATTAATGTTGAATTTCAGGATGTCGTCATTGATGTTGTTTGCAATTTCCTCGGCCTCCTTGTTGTAAATATATGCATTTGAAATGTCGTGGGAATACGACAGAAGAAATATGCTTTTGTAGTTGTAAGCATATGCAAGGTGTCTGAGGTCGCCCTCCTTTTTGAAAAACTCAATTGGGAGGTCTAAAAGTTCGGGTGTCTGAGGTTCGTAGTTGCGGGCGTTGATTTTTGCGCTTACATAATTATAGAGCGCGGTTTCGTCGGAGGTGTCGGCAGGGGCGGGGATTTGGTAAAAAATTATCGCTGCCGTGCTGTCGTTGTCCGCGACAAGTAGCGAATCGGCGCGTTGCAGAGCCTTGAAAATCCCCGTCCTGTTGTCGCAACTCGCCTGCAACAGAAGTAGAAAAACGAATAAGATAAGGTATATTTTGCGCATATTGTGTTTCTTTTTATCGTTTCGGAATGCAAAGATAGTCGTTTTTAATGAAATGTGCAAATTTCTTAACTTTCATACAGTCAGTATGTTATAATTATGACACACTTTGACACAAGCCCTGACACGACATTGCCACAGTCTTGAAACAACATTGCCACCGATAAAATTTTGAGGATGTGTGCAGCCCTCGTAATTTTGTCGCCGTAAACTTTTTTAAAGCAGTACGAATATGAAAAAATTATTGTTAATTATCGCGGTTGTGATTTTCGCCGCCGAGGCTTTCGCTCAGAAGGTCGAGGAAAAAAACACTGAGGATAGGGTCGTAGGAACTTTCAACAGAATCAACGTTTCGTCTATTGCGGACGTAACAATCGTAACGGGCAGGCCTCAGAAGGTCGTTGTCAGCGGTGACGCGGAGTTGTTGGCAAAACTCGAAACGAAGGTCGTTGACGGAGAACTTCTTGTCCGCTTCCAATCCAACAAAAGGAAAGTGGTAATCAAGGAAAGTTGCTGTGATTTCAAGGTTGAGATTTATGTCGAAGACCTCACCTCCCTCATCACATCGGGGGTTGTCAAGACCTTGTTTCCCGAAAAAACTGTCCTGAAAAAACTTAAAGTCAATTGCTCGGGACTGACAGAAATGATATTCAAAGATTTGGATGTGTCTGAACGTCTGTCGATTGATATTAGTGGCGCGGGTTCGGCAGACATCAACGGCGCAATCAGCAACCTTGAAATAGACGCTTCGGGAGCGTGCAATGTTTCGTTTTCGGGCGAAGCGCGTGTGATGGACTTGGAGGTGTCGGGTGCAAGTTCCGTAAATCTATCAGGACACGTGGGCGAGTTGAGCGCAAGAGCGTCGGGCGTGTCGAATATTACTTCCAAGAATTTCAATGCCGACGCGAAAAATGTCAATTTCTCAGGTATGGCTCGTATCAACATTACTGACTAATAAATATTTACAACTGAAAATGAAAAAGATTCTGACATTAATTCTGACGCTTGTCAGCGTTGTGGCACTCGCCCAAAGCAATATTTCGGGTGTCGTTTTAGGCGAAGACAATTCGCCAATCCAATTCGCCAACATTGTCCTGAGTGCATCCGACTCGTCATTCGTAAGCGGCACTATCACGGATGTTGACGGCAGGTTTTCAATCGAAAAAAATCCAAAGGCGTCGTTCATCGTCATTTCGTGTCTTGGCTATGAAACCGCGACGCTGAATCTTAACTCCGATTTCAGCAATGTCGTCCTCAAAGCCTCTGATATGCAATTGGACGAAATCACTATTTCTGCGGGACTCCCTAAAACGAGAATCAAGGATGGCGCGATGGTTACCGACGTTCAAAACAGCATTTTGGCGAAGACCACCACCGCAGAAAAAATGCTCGCCAAATTGCCCGGAGTGCGCACCACGCAGGACGGAATCGAAATTTTTGGCAAGGGTACGCCTGAAATTTATATAAATGGTGTCAAGATGCGCGACAAGAGCGAACTCCAAAACATTGACCCAAAAAATGTGAAGACCGTAGAGGTCATCAGCAATCCCGGCGCAGAGTACGATGCCGAGGTTCAGTCTGTCATAAGGATAACAACGATAAAGCCTGTTGGCGACGGTATGAGTTTTAATCTGTTGGGACAATATTCGCAGTGCGACAACGCCGATTTTTACAGCAATCTAAATCTCAATTACAGAAAGAAAAACCTCGACCTTTTTGGCGGCGTCGAGTGGTCGGATATGAGGATGTGGCAATTGTACAAAACGCACAATGAAATGCAATCCAATGCATTGTGGGAATTGGATGAGGTGATGGACTGTGATTTCAGGATGTCGGACATTATGTTGTCCGCCGGTACTAATTATCAGTTTGACGACAACAATTTTGCCGGATTCAAGTACAAATTCTATGATGACTTGCGCAACGACGAGCCGTATGTCGCTAATTTCGATGTGTTCAAAGACAGGGAGTTGCACGACAAGATAACGGAACATACAAACGAAAGCACTCCAAAGGGCTATCAATATTCTGTCAATGCATATTACAACGGCAAAATTGGTGGTTTTGGCGTTGATTTCAACGTTGATTATTTTCAGTCTGACGAAGAGACATCTACTCTTGCCGATGAGGACAGTGAAAACGAGGACGACCGTGTGATTCCCACTTCCGACAAAGTTCAGAGCCGGATGGCTGCCGAAAAACTTGTTTTGTCGCACCCACTTTTTGGCGGCAAGGTGAAATTTGGCGGCGAAAACGTTGCGACCAATTACACCGACAAGTTCAAAAGTTCGGCGGAGGATTTCGTGCCGACAGTCGAGAGTGAAAACCATCAGCGTACCACGGCGGCGTTTTTGCAATATTCTTATCCAATCTCCGACAATCTGACTGTCAACGCCGGTTTGAGATACGAAAACGTTGATTTTAAACATTATAATGGCGATGTTTTCGACCAAGAGACATCGCGCCGAT
>JAFXMJ010000426.1 GCA_017530465.1 Bacteroidales bacterium | reverse complement strand
CCTTGCCGATGACGCGGATTGTCTTGTCGCCATACTTGATTTCATATGCCGAACCGAGGATATAATCAGGGAAAAAATACACGCCGACCGCTACATTATAATATCCCTTTTCCATTTCGGGAAGAGGGTAGGGGTATTTGTCGTAACTGTCTGTCTGACCGTAATATGTGATGTAGCCATCCTTCCATTCGGTAACTTTGCCGTTGCCGTTGTTGGAGTTGTTTTCGGGAGTGTTTTGCTCCTCATTTTCGTTGTTGTTGTCGTTGCTGTCATCGTCGTCTCCACAGGCGGCAACACTTACCGACAATGCCAACAGCAATATAGCGAGTATGTTTTTTGTTTTCATTGCAAATGTTTTTTGTGCGTCAAAGATAAGAAGATTTTGCAAATAGAACAAAAAATTTTTTTTGTCATTTCTCGAAAAAGCATTAATTTTGTATCGTTAATTTGGAATAAAATTTTTTTGTCCCAGCATCAAATCTTAATACTGTGGCTTACAACATTTTAGTAGCGGACGACGACGTTATTAGCCGCAAGGTGATGTCTTCGGTGCTTGCCAACGACAACAACGCGGTGTATTCAGTGCTCGAAGCGTGTAATGCGACCGAGGCATTGGATGTGGTGGGTCGTGGGCATATAGATTTGGTGTTGTTGGATTGGCAAATGCCTGATATGTCGGGACTTGAAGCGATGAAACTCATCAAGCGGATGGACAGGATGATTCCCGTAATCATCGTTACAGGCCTCATCGACAGCAAGGATCTCAGTTACGCCCTCGATATGGGTGCCAACGATTATATCAAGAAGCCAATTGACAAGGCGGAGTTTCGTGCGAGGATTCGTTGTGCGCTGATGCTCAGGGATTCTATGCTCGAAATCCAAAACAAAAACAAGAAAATCGAGACCCAAATTTACGACCTCAACAAACTTTCGCTCATTGTAAAGCAGACCGACGATTCGGTGCTTATATTCTCCCCCGACGGCGAGGTGGAATGGGCTAACGAGGCGTTCCACAAGACTTACGGATACACCTTGGACGAGTTTGTGCAGATATTTGGCAGCAACATTTGCAATATCAGTTTCAACCCCGACATCAGCGTCCACATCGCCGAAATGCTCGAAACCAAACGCACCGTGGAGTACGTTACCAAGTGCAAGGCGAAGTCGGGCGAGGAAAAATGGATGCAGACCAACCTGACGCCCATTTTTGACGGCAACCGAATTGAAAAAATCATCGCTGTCGAGAAGGACATTACAAAGCAAAAAAATTACGAACTCCAACTCATAAAGCAAAATGAGGAGAGTCTGCGGCTGATGGACGATCTCCGCCGCGCCAACAAGACCATTGACCTCGAACGTCAAAAAACACGCGGCATTCTCCTCAATATGATGCCCGAAGAGATGGTGGAGGAACTTATGGGAGTGGGCTACGCGGGGCCGCGCTCATTCTCGGCGGCTACGATTATGTTTACCGATTTCAAGGGATTTTCCAAATCGTGCGAACACCTGACTCCCAAGCAGATAGTTGACAATTTGGACTTCTTTTTCTCAACCTTTGACGACATCATCGACCGTCACATTATAGAAAAAATAAAGACCATCGGCGACGCGTATATGTGCGTAGGCGGTCTTCCGATTCGCAACCGCACTCACCCGATTGACGTGGTGATGGCGGCTTTGGAAATCAAGCATTTTATGGCGACTTATCTTCGCGACAATCCGGGGCGCGGGCTGCCAGATTGGCAACTCCGCATCGGCATCCACACGGGGCAACTCGTGGCGGGAATGGTGGGCAAAAGCAAACTCGCCTACGATATTTGGGGCGATGCCGTCAATGTGGCAAGCCGTATGGAAAGCGCGGGCGTACCGGGGTTAATCAACATTTCCTCAGCTACTTACGAAAGAGTGAAGGATTATTTTGTATGTATTCCGCGAGGCTCCATCAGTATCAAAAATCATCAGAATGTAGATATGTATTTTCTCGACAGGTTCAAGCCGGAATATTCGATGGACAACGACGGCTATTTCCCAAACGACCGGTTCAAGACGATACTTAACACAATATAACACAATGAAATACCATCTCGTAACGCTCGGATGTCAGATGAACATTTCAGACTCCGGCAGAGTAAAATCATACATTGAAAAAGTGCTTGGCGGCGTAGAGACTGCCAATGTTGCCGACGCCGAACTCGTGGGCGTGATTGCCTGTTCGGTGCGTCAGAAGGCGATTGACAAGGTTTATAATATGATTGCAGTGTGGAACCGTCAACGCCGAGATGGGCATCAGATGACAACGTTCCTCACTGGCTGCGTGTTGCCCGACGACCGCGAGAAGTTCCTGAAACTCTTCGACTTAGTGTTTGATATGAGGGATTTGCCACAGTTTGACAAGTTACTCGCCGACAGGGTTCACGAGGGCGTTTATTACCCAAAATTACAACGCAGCGAACAGGCGGCGCAGATGGACTTTTTTTGGCAGTTGGACGGCTATCAGCCTGACAAATTCGAGGCATACGTGCCAATCCAAAATGGCTGCGACAAGTTTTGCACATATTGCGCCGTGCCTTACACACGCGGGCGCGAGGTTTCGAGGTCGAGCCACGAAATCATTGAGGAAGTCAAATGCCTTGTGGAAGGCGGCTACAAGTCGATTACGCTTTTGGGTCAGAATGTCAATTCCTACGGCCTCGACAAGAAAGGCGACGAAATCAATTTTGCGCAGTTGTTAGAGAGGGTAGGGGAGTTTGGCGACAAGTCAGGCAAGGAGTTCCACGTATATTTCACGTCGCCTCATCCGAGGGATATGACGGTGGATGTTTTGGAGGCAATTGCAAAATACAAATGCCTCGGCAAGTGGATTCATATTCCCATCCAAAGTGGCGACACAGAGATGCTGAAACGTATGAACCGCAAATATGACATTGAGCGTTACCGTCAGGTAATCAGCGATATACGCCGCATCTTGCCTACCGCAACAATTTTCACCGACATCATTGTTGGCTTCACGGGCGAGACCTTGGAGGAGTTTGAAAATACGCGCCGCGCCGTGAAAGAATTTAAGTACAATATGGCGTTCATTGCGATGTATTCGCCGCGTCCGGGCGCAGTGTCGTCCAAGTGGGTTGACGATATTCCAAAAGATGAAAAATCAAGGCGTTACGCGGTTTTGTCGGAAGATTTGAAATCGGTTTCGTCGCTCTATACGGCAAGTATGGTCGGCAAGGAGTTCCGTATTTTGGTCAACGGACACGACCGTCTTGACGGCTATCTTTCGGGCTTGACCGAGGGCAAAAT
>JAFXMJ010000425.1 GCA_017530465.1 Bacteroidales bacterium | reverse complement strand
GTTGCCTTGAATATGTCTGACGCTTGCTTGCCGAGTTTGATGGCTTCGTCGTATTTGCCTATGTAATAATTGAAAGTGGCGAGAATGTTGAGCGACTGTGCGTATTCGGGATTGTTTTCGCCGAGAGCCTCTTTTTGTATTTCGAGCGCGAGGTTGCAGGTCTTGATGGCTTCGTCCAATCTGCCTGCGTTGCATTGGTCGATGGATAGATTGGTGTATGCCGATGCTATCACCTGATTGGAGCGGTGGTACAATGGCGACGTCGGGTCGAGTTCCTTTTTCTCGAGGGAGTCGCTCTTGCGGAGGTAGCCAATCGCCTCCTGGTATTGCTCGGCGTTGTATAGCTCGATGCCCTTGTTGTAGTATTCGTTTGATTCGTTGCTCTGCGCCATTGCTGCTAATGGGGAGAGCATTGCCAATGCCAATATGATTCTTTTCATGATTGCAGTGTATAGTAGTTTGATTAGAGTTATTAATTACATACCGTCAATGAGCACAAACGGTGCCCAGAAGTATGGGTTGCTGAAATCGGGCTGAAATTCCTTCTCCACAGTGACGTTGGCCATACGGGTCTGCGAAAATTCCTGCACCGTTATCTTGACTTTGCCGTCGAAGTTGCGGAGTTTTTCGCGGGCGGAGTAGAATGCTTCGTGCTTCGACATGCCTTTGTTCAAAAATTCAAAGAAGTACGTCATCAGAAGCCTTGTGGCGGCGTCATTAACCTCCCAAAGAGAAACTATCGCCGAGCGTGCGCCGGCTTTCTTGAGTCCCCTCACGATGCCCGACGTGCCTGTGAGCGACACTTCGCCGAGGCCTGTGCTGCATGCCGACAATACTATGAGGTCGGTATTGGAGAGGTCGAGGGTGCTGATTTCAAATCCGGTGAGGCAGCCGTCGTCGATGTATCGGTTTTCGGGTCTGTCGAGTGCGGTCTTATTGACACCTGAGAAAACGAGTCCGCAGGCTGTCATCGACGAATCGGCGGAGAAGCTGTCTGCCATGCCGTAATCATTGTTGACTGTGGGCGAGCTGAAAAAATATCCGTGCGTGGAGAGCAGGATGATGTTGGCGTCGCTGATGTGCTTTTTAAGTTGGTCTTCCGAGCCTTCGTTGTCGGTGATTTTGATGACCTGGATGCCTGACGCCTGCAATACCTTGGCTACGGAATCCACTTCGGCATTGGAGCTGAGGAGGTTTTTCCAATTGCTGTGTATGCCTTTGGAATTGAAGAAGCGGCTTCCTGTCCTGTCGGGCATGGAATCTGGCACGGTGGCTACTGAGGAGGCGTCATTATAATCAAAACCTCCTGCCACGAGTGCGGTCTTGGGCTTGCGGGTTTCGCTCTGAGTGATTACCGCCGACGATGTGAGCCTGTAGAAGCGCAGGTCGGGACGCCAAAAACACATGTACTCGATGCCGAGGTTGTAGAAAATGCCGTCCGGCACGAAATACAGGTTGCTATTGACAGGCACATTATCTACTATGCGTTTCCAAACCTTTTCGGCGAGCAGGGTGTCGGTGAAAAGTCCGTTTTTGAACGATTGGCGCGACGAATTGATGCGCATATTGACGCTAAGACCATTGATTTTGTAATCCTCGATGCCTGACTGCGAAAACATCGGTATGAACAGCACCGGCTTGCCTTTCCTGAGCACAAGGGCGGCGTAGCGCATTTCGTCCGCTTTTTTGTAATAGATGAACTCCACCACCACGTCGTTAGGCCCTTTGAGCGATTGCTCCACACGCTTGCGGTCTATCTGGAGGTCGGATACAAATTTCTTGTACTTGGGGTTTTGTGCGGCAAACTTTTTTTCCAAGACGTCGATTTGTGCCTGGATACGGTTGCGGTCGGCGGGCTTTGCCACTATCAGGTCAGATTTGAGGGCGATGATTTCGGTGTAGATTTTCTTGAGGTTCTTGTCTGAAAATGCCGCCGCTGCAAAATTCTCGTTGGCGAGCGTCAACACCGATTTGGAGAATACCGCCACGTCAAATAGGAAGTCGGGGTCATTGAGCTCCAGTGCAAAACATTCGTCCACGAGGGGCTTTTGCGAGTACCAGAAATTGAGCCTTTCGTTTTCCGACATGAAGGCAAAATTGTTGGCTATGTATTCGCGTTCCTTGTAGAAATAATCCTTGAACTGTCGTGTGGCGTCGCCGGTCTTGCCTGATGCGAGCAGGATTTCGGCTTTTTTGCGGAGCGAAATCACGTAGTCAAAATGTTTTTCGCCGAGGTTGCGCTTTTGCCAGTCGAGGGCGGCGTCGATGTTGCGGATGGCGTCGTCGTATTTCTTGAGTTCCGCCTGCACTTTGGCAAGGTTGCCAAGGCAGATGTAGCGGATGGCGTCGGTCTCGGGGAATCGTGCGACGGCTTTGCTAAGCACCGAATCAGCCATTTGCAACCGGCTCTGCGCCCAAAGGATGTAGCCCTTGTTTTGGAGGGCGATATTGTAAGAGCGCGACTGCTCGTCTTTGAGCACGTCGTCGAGCAGCCGGAGCGCGTCGTCAAATTTTTCGAGCTTGGTGTATGCCGCCGAGAGGTTGGTGAGGCGTACAGATTCGTCGGGCGCGTTCTGCATGTCCTTGAGATTGTCGATGACCTTGCGGTATTGCCCCGTGAGCAGCCAAAGGTCGCTGAGATTCAGGAGCACGCGCTTGCGGTTGTCATCGTTATAGACCGAGAGGAGCTTGGTGTAATAGTCGATGGCGTGGGTGTAGTCCGACTGACGTTTGTAATTGTCGGCGAGCGCATTCCAGACACGGTTTTTTTCGAAGGATTTTTTTGCGTAGCGTTCGGCTTTCTGGTAGCTTTCAGCAGCCTTTGTGGCAAAACCATTGCGTTCCGCCTCCTGTCCTTCCTTGAAGTATTTGGAGAACGACGACGACTGCGCTATCAGGCAGTACGGCAGCATCAAAAATGCTATCAAATATGTGATTCTCAACGTTTTCATAATGGTAATACTGAATTGTGAATGAGCGTCGAAAGTTAATAATAATTATTCAAACTGCAAAAAATAATTTTACGTTTTTTAACTAATCGACGCCCTGACGCCCTTCTACTGTAAATAATTGCTAATTGTTGACCTCTTGCAACCGCTTGATGGCTGCATCGAGGTCGGATTGTGTGACGCGGCCGTAGGGGTCGATGCGCTGCTCGGATTTTGGTGCGCCGGATTCGCCCTTGCCCTCTATGATGTTCCACGTCGCCGACCAGCAGACAGCCTCCCAGTGGTCATAATCAATGTCATAATAATCGATGTACTCGTCGCTGCGTCCGAAGTCGATGTCGCGTTTGAGCCCAAAAGCCTCCGCATACCGCATCAGCATAAACATCAAGTCCTGACGTGTAACCCACTTATCGGGGCTGCAATAATCGCCCAAAAATTCTGGATAGCCCATGTACAGTTTCCTCAGTTCGCCCCATATCAGAGCGGCTTCGTACTTGTTGCCAGCCACGTCGAGGTAGCTCGATTTGTGTCCGCCTACATTGGGACTGCCAGCCATTTTGTAGAGGTAATTGACCACGTATCCTCGTGTAAGGCAGTCGCTTTCCTTGACTCCGGGGTCAAGCTCCGAATATCGTTCCTCAGCGGCGGGCGTGCCGTTGGATTTGGCGTTGATGGCAAGTTCCACGTCTATCCAGAAGTAGAGCTTGTTGTCGTCGCCGGTGGAGACGTCGCCCCCAAGGTCCACGACCCATTCCTCGCTCTCGCCGTATGCAGATTTTTCGTAACTGC
>JAFXMJ010000424.1 GCA_017530465.1 Bacteroidales bacterium | reverse complement strand
CCCTGAGCGTAAGCCTGTTTCTTGGTGTCGAGGGGAGAGCCGTCGGCATTGAGCGACCAATAGAAGCCGCCATTTTTATTGTCGTGGAAGTATTTGCAGAGATAATCAAAGGCGCGGTCTGCCATCTTGCGGTACTCATCGTTGCCAAAAGTATTGGCAGCCTTGGCAAAAGTCCAGAGGATGCGGCCGTTGAGTATCAAACCCTTGGGCGCGTTGGGCACGATATTGTTGTTGCAATCGAGTTCGCCGTAGAATCCGCCATTGGCATCATCCACCATATTATTGATCCAAAACCGCATAATGTCGGCGTGTGCGGCTGTAAGTTGCTGAATTAAAGATTCCTTGTTCATTTTTTTTTGGCGTTGAGTTCTTCGAGAGTGATAGTATTATCGGCGTTGTAGATGTCTGTGCGGCGGTTCCAATCGTTGCCGGTTTCAATAAATTCGCTCCAACACATAAACCACACCCATTTGGGCTGCTGCTTGATGATTTCGGGAGTCGGGAGTTTGCCGACCTCGCCCCACGCGATGGGCTTGCCGTTGCCGAGTTTCAAGAGTTTTTCGTAATCCTTGCCCTTGTATGCGCTGCTGTAAATGTCGGTGGCGAGGATGTCAACGTAATTGTCGCCGGGATAGAAGTCGTCGTACTGCTTTACATTGACGCTGCCAAGTTCGTTGGCATTGAATACCCACAACAAATTGTTGATTTTGTGATAGTTGGTGAGGCGGTCGTAGAGCATACGGTAGAGACGTTTGTAATTGTCGGGATTGTAACCCCACCAAAACCAATCGCCGTTCATCTCGTGGTAAGGACGCCAGATGACGGGGATGTGCTCGTCGCGCAGCTGGCGGAGAAAGAATGCAATGACGTCCACCTGCGACTTCCAATTGTTGTTGATTTCGGTGCCTTCGGTGAAGAGGTCTGCCCACTCCTTGTCGGAGAGTTTGGATTGTATGCCGTGTTCGCCCTTCCAGATTGTGAAATTTTCCTTGCAGTTGGGCGGTACGGCGTGCCACATCAGGGTGATGAGTGCGCCCTTGTTGTGCCATTTGATGGCGTTGTCGATGGTGCGCTGACGGAAGTTGATGCCGTCGAGAGAGTTAGGCTTGCTGTACCCAAAATCCTGACCAAACACCACGGGGTGCGAGCCAGTGAAATTTTCCACGCGCTCCATATAGATGTCGCTGTACAGCGGATACGAGTGCTGCCCGGTGAGCGTGCCATTGCCGCTCTGGGCGTAGATGAATTTTAGCAGTTCTTTTGCTTCGGGCGAAGCGTCCTGATTGACAGGTTGTTGCGACATTGCGTCAATGGACAGTGCCATTACGAGTGCCGCCAAAATAACGATTCTCATATTTATAATTATTATAAAAAAAATTAATAATTGGATTGCCCAAAGATAAAAATAAAAACGATTGAAAAAAAATTTTTTTTATGAAAATTGCGGGCATTATGGGCAAAAAAAATCACCCGCAGATATGTAATACCTACGGATGATTGATATATAACTAAGAAGTATTTAGAAGTCCATTCCGCCTTCGTCGCCGAATGACGAATCGTCGTCGTCGCGCTCCTCGCCGCCTTCGCCTTCCTCGCCCTCGGGACGCTTGTCCTTGATGCTCGAAATCTTGAATGAAACGCCGAGATTCCAGAACGGAGCGGCGCGATGCCTCTTGCTGTAGAGCCAGTATTCGGGAGTGTCGGTAGTAGATTTGAAAGTGCCGCTATTCAACAAATCCCTCATGCTGAGCGATACAGACATCTTTTTCTTGAAGAAACTCTGACGCACTGCAAGTCCGAGGTCGAGATTGCCCTTGTTGGAAGATATAAGGGTCTTGTTTTTGCCATTGTAACGCATTGTAATCTGAATCTTGGTGGTCTTGCCGGGCGAGAGTGAGAGCGTCTCCTTGGTGCGCCACGAATTGCCGTCCTGCTTGCGGAGCACGTCGTTGTAAACACCCTTGATGTAATACTGACGCACTTCAAATGTTGCATTGAGCCTCATCCATTTGGTAATGTCGTAAGAGCCAGTGAGTTCGAGACCAAAATTATTGTTGGTGGAGAGATTCTCAAACCTCGAAATCAAGATGCCCGTGCCTTTTGGGTCGAGGGAGCTTACGTTTTCTGTGGCGCCATCGGTGTGGCGGTAGAAAGTTTCGAGGGCGAGGAACGCCTTGTCGAAATTCATCTGATAGTTAAGTTCCATAACGTCAGTGTATTGCGGCTTCAAACTCGGATTGCCCACCCACCTCGAATACTCGTCGGAATATCCGGGGACTGGATTGAGGGCGCGTTCCCACGGACGGCGGATGCGGCGCGAATATCCAGCCTGGATAGAATTGCGCTCGCCCACCGCCTGAGAAATATGTATGGATGGGAAAATATCGAAACGGTTGATTGTATATGTGGAATCAGAAAAGTCGTTTTTGGTGTCCATATTGCGGTAAGTGTATTCGCCGCGCAGACCGAGTTGAACTCCAAAGCCACCAAACGTCTTGCCATACGTGGCATATACCGATGTGATGGAGCGCAAGAAAGTGAGGTCGTTGGAAAACTCGCCGTTGCGGTTGTATGCGTTTGACTCCTGATCGTAATCATTGAACACGTAGTCGGTAACGGCGCGGTTGTAATCCTCCTGCATACCAGCCTCAAACTTGCCGCCCTTGTCGTCCAAAGGCTTGGTGTAATCGAGGTTGAAGCGTCCACGGTTGGTGGATTTGTCGTCGTCTATCTTATGACCCGTAATGCGGTTGGTCTGCGTAACAGTCTGAATGAAATTATTGTCGGCCTCGCGGTTGTTGTGCGAGAAGAAGCCGCCCGCCACTATCTTGTGACCCTTGCCAAGGAAATTGTGGGTGTAGGAGAAGTTGGTGTTGAAATACTTGGAATTGTTTTTGTCGTCGGATTCCGACAATACATCCTCCTTGTCGAAAATGTCGTCGCTGCCCACGAGTTGAGTCCAGTTGTCGTAAGTATTGTCGCCGGTATTCTTGCCGCCCCAGAGACCGCCCTCGATGGAGAAGTTGAGGAGGTTGTTGTCGTCAAAATAAATATCCAGACCAGTCCTGAGACCGCCGCCGTGATTGCGGTTTTTGTTGTCATTGGTCTGATTGACATACTTGTTGGTGAAGACATCGTTTTCCAAAACGTTTTTGGTGATGCGGTTGGATTCGCCGTGGAATTTGTTGCCACGCTGATTGATATATCCGCCCACAAAGAAATTGACCTTGCCGGAACGCTTGTTGAGGAGGAAGTCGCCGCCTACACGACCTTGGCTGCCGACGTTGGCATTTACAACGCCGTTGAGACCCTGTATCACGTTTTTCTTGGTG
>JAFXMJ010000423.1 GCA_017530465.1 Bacteroidales bacterium | reverse complement strand
GTGTGTATAACCGCCACAATTGGCATAAGCCTCAAACATTGCTTTCTTTATCGAAAACTCAATCTCACCGGCAAAATAAGTATTGCTTCCTTCATAACCTATAATTTCGTTCTTCAGCTCGTCTTCAAACTGTCTATTGAAAGAAAGAAGGCAATGCAACCTTAATCCGGACGCAAAATTTTTGCTTGCACCGCCATACACCCCCCTCAAATCTAATTTTTTGAATCTGGGTTTTATACCAAGACAATAATACGCTGCGACACTCCCATTGCCTATCCGACCGTCAAATTCCAATGCATCATTAATATAAACCTTGCGACCATAAACATGAGCCGAGGATTGTTCCACTGCAATGCGACCAAAATACTGCGATTTGGTAAGTGAATTAAGCAGGCGTCCTACCCGTACCTTACAATTGCCCTTTTTGAAATAATGCTCAATCTCAACATTGGGTACAACGAGTTTTGAATCCGAATTTACCCCATCCTGAGTATTTAAAAAAGCCATAAGAGCATATATATTAGTATTATCCTCCAACTTAGACGAAAAAAGCAAATCTGCTCTCTCTCGTAAATAATTGTCAGGAGCAGAAAATCTGTCGTCATCAAGCGAAGTAGAGGTAAATACAATATCACAAAGAGTTTGGAAAGCAATATTTACGGTATGAACAGGAGCAATATTGTCAAATTCCTCTGATGCCACAACCTCGAAATTTGCAGCATCAAAAGTAGAATCATTATCAATCTTAACCGTAATGTTTTGCGCCAGCGTTTCCAATACAGCAAAAACTAATATAACCGCTGAAAGAAGTTTCTTCATTGTATTATACTTTTCCGAGGTTAAACGGCGGATACTGCTCGTTGTCAACAAGGACGTCGATAATGCACGGTTTGTTCAAGGCTATTGCCTCTTTAAGAGCCGGTACAAATTCGTCCAACTTATTGACTTTGAAACCTTTTGCACCGCAACTTTCTGCATATTTTACAAAGTCGGGATTATCAAAAGTCATAAACGCCTCGTCGTTGTACATATTCAACAGGAATTTTTTGATAATGTTAAATTCGTTGTTGTTGAAGATAATCCAGATAACCGGAATATTGTACTGAACGGCGGTCATAAGTTCAAAACCCGCCATCTGATAGCAGCCGTCGCCTACGCCCGCAATAACCACTTTGTCGGGGTTTGCGCATTTAACGCCGATTGCGCCGTTGGTGTGGCTTGCCATAGGGCCGAAACTTCCCGGATTTTGATAGCGTTGGTTTTTGTTAAGTTGCAAGTAACTTGAAAGCCAAAGCATGTGGCTGCCCGCGTCGCCCATAACAATCGCATTTTCAGGCAGATTGTCTGAAAGTTGACGAACCATGTCGCCTGCAAAAGTTTTTGCTGCTCCAAGGTGCGGTTTTTCGTTGTAATATTTTTCCTGCGAAAGCACGGGAGTCTTAACATCAAAACTTTCTTTGGAAAGAATTGCCAAAATCTGCTGCAAAGCCGGTTTAATGTCGCTGAGGACAGGGGCTTGCGGTTTGTAGACTTTTCCGATTTCAACAGGGTCTATGTTGATGTGTACTAATTCTTTGCCTTTGTAAAGGTCGGGGCGGAAGGCAAACGTTGCATTCTGAGCGAAAGAGTTGCCCATCGCAATTACCGTCTCTGCTTGTGCGAAATAATCGTTGGCAGCCTTGTCGCCCGAAGAGCCGTACATACCGAGGCAAAGTTTATGGTTTTCAGGTAGATAGCCTTTCGCGTCCATAGTCTGAACAAAGGGAATCTGATATTTTTCAACAAGTTGCAGAAGTTCGTCTTTTGCGCCGCTACGTATGCAGCCATAACCAATGAGGGCGAGCATTTTTTTGCCCTTTTTGAGGCTGTCGGAAAGAATGTCGGCTGCATGGCGGATTTCAGAATCCTTGGGCAAAACGGGTTTGATATTAAGTTTTACCTCACGGAAATTTTTAACTTCTGCCGTTGTAATGTCTTTTGGAATGTGAATATGCACGGGCCCCGGACGACCTTCAAAAGCAAGGTTGAGAGCCTCTTCCAAGATGTCGCATGTGTCATCGGCATTTTCGATGATGAAAGATTTCTTACAGGTGGCAGAAAACATCACCTGCGAATCGGGGGTGCGGCTAAGTCCGGTTGACTCGTTGAGTGCGCCTTTGCCCCTCTGACTCATAGACGTATAACCCGTTATCGCCAAGAGCGGCAACGAATCGGAAAGAGCAACCGCCATTCCCGAAAACAGATTGAAAGCACCCGGTCCGCCCGTCGCAAAACATACGCCGAGATTGCCCGGATTAAACATTGTGTATCCGCAAGCCATAAAAGAGGCTGCCTGTTCGTTGCGAATGATTACTGTCTTGATTTTTTTTGAGTCCCTGAGCGCGAGCAGCATGGAAGCGTTTACCTGTCCGCTACCGCCGAAAAAGTGCTTTACGCCAATGTCTTCAAGGACTTTTACGATGGTTTGATTTACGTCCACGATTTTTTCAAATTAAAAGTTAACAATTAACAACGTTGTTAATTGTTCATTATTCATTGTTAATTATTTTTCCCATTCTGCGGCATTGAATTTTGCCTTTGCGTTTTTCGGCGGATTTTCCGAAAAAAGTTTTCCACCGGTAGCGCACTCGTTCAAATCAAAACCGTTGAAGAACAAATAAATTCTGTCCTTGGGAACACCTGAAACTTCTGAAAATACAGAAATAAATTTGTCAGCGATGACCGCTTTTTGCTTGTCGGTCATTTCTATGCTGTTGATAATTATAGCCGGCATATTTTTTTTAAAATTGATAATTAACAGTTGACAATTGACAGTGTAAAAGTGCATGTCAATTGTCAACTATCAATTGTTAATTGATTAAATCTTGCTCAATACTTCTACAATCTTGTCGCCGTATGCGATAGAACTTTCTACCGACGTACCGGTGATGAAAGGATGATCGTAGTAAACCTGCGGATTTTCACGGTTTGTGTTGATTCTTGCAATGCAAGCACCGTTAGGACCAACAGCGTCGCGAACCAAATCCTCAATAGGCCAAAGGAATCCGGGAGTGATGACGTCTGTTCCTTTGTTGTCGGGAGTTGCGCCGTAGAGGTCGTATGACATTGCCATTCCAGGTCCGTAGAAGTCCCAAGCACGCGGGTGAGCACAAATCTTTTTGCCGTAGATAATTGATTTATAATCATTCTCGGGGTCGCGCAAGAATACGAGAGCCGATACTGCGTAGCAAAGTGCTGCCACGATTTTGCCGCTCTTGTAAGCGTCCATGATGAGTTTGTGGAGTTCCCAGCAGTTGCACATGTCAATCATTGCACCCGTAGATGTCGTACAGGACGGTCGCAAAGTCCTTGGAAATATCCGGGGCCACTATCTCCGTCGCCTTGCTTTCGGTCCACGTGACGCCGTTGATGCGGATGGCCGG